>JACZVF010000145.1 GCA_022572805.1 Chloroflexota bacterium | reverse complement strand
AGCGGAGTCGTTACGAAGGTCGGGATGAATTTCGTTATCGAACTTGTAGCCCGGACCGCCTGTGCCGGTGCCCGTCGGGTCTCCGCCCTGCGCCATGAACCCCTCCAGGACGCGATGAAACGTTACGCCGTCATAAAACCCCTGCCTGGACAGGAACACGAAGCTGTTGATAGTGTTCGGCACCTCCTTGGCATAAAGCTCAACCGTGAACTTCCCGCCCTTTTCTAGCTCGAACACGGCGGTGTAGCTCTTGGTCACATCTATCTCCATGGCCGGCGGGCTGCTCCAACTCAGTACCTTGGATGCCGGTGGCGCCGAGACCGCTGTTTGTGCAGGTGCAGCCGGTACCGCGGTTGGCGGAGGCACAGGCGCAACGGCCGGCGGTGGCGCTGCTGCAGGCTCCGGCGAGGAGCTACAAGCTATTGAGGCTGCCGCGATAAGGGCCAAGGAGGGTATCAAAAGCATTCGTACGCGTATATTGAGCATAGTGGTGGTGCCGTTCCTCCAAAATTCGAGGTCTTGCCCTGACAACGCCGATGTAACAGCTTACCGAAATCCGACTTTCGGTCTCGGCCGGCGCACAACGACGAATATTTTACATATTCGCGTCAGGAATCACCAGCGCAAAGCGTTCGAATTCGGTGCTCACGCATCCGCGTCAGTCGGTGTTCATGATGCGCCGCCAATCGCCGCTCTTCAAAGCCGGCAGCAGGTCGGCGCGTTGCCGGGAAAAATGGACTGCCGCCACCATGAACGACAAAACCAGGCACAAGGCAATCAGCCCGGCGCTCTGCGCCGTCGCAATCGTCAGGATATTCAGCAATACAAAGACTCCCGCCATGGTCCAAACAGGGCGGCGCGTTACGACCAACAGGAATGCGCCCGCCAGGACCGCTATCGCAGTTATCTGCCACAGCATCAACGCGGATATCCCCAGCACTGTGGCCGCGCCTTTGCCGCCTCTGAATCGGAGAAATGGCGAGTAGTTGTGCCCTGCCACGGCAAGAACAGCAGCGACGTAAAGCGTTAGCGTCGGAACCTGCAATGCCTGCCCTATCACCAGCGCCAACACCCCTTTGCCGGCGTCCAACGCCAACACCAGCACGCCTACGCCTTTGCCAAGCTGGCGGCCTGCATTCAACGCGCCCGAGTTGCCGCTGCCTGCATCCCGAACGTCGATGCCTTTCAGCGCGCGGCCCATAAGGTACGCCGTGGGAATGCTCCCGAGAAGGAAAGCCACCAGGACAACGGCGATTGATTCCATGCACCCTTTCCGGCCTACGCGGGTACCTTGGCGCCCGCGGGCGGTACTACGGCTAATATCACGACCGTTCGATGCGACGGCCGGTAAGTCGGATTTCTCCTAGTGAGCAATTCGGCGTCACGTGATCAAGCTCTGGACCCCTTTGAGAGCCAGGTAATACCCTGTAATTCCAAAGCCTGCGATCACACCCTTGCAGACAGGTGTTACCTCCGATATGCGGCCACGGCTCGCGGGGTTGGACATGTGCACCTCCAGAGTGGGGTATCCAGCTCCCTTGATGGCTTCCACTAACTGGGGGTGTCCGGTAGTGTAACCGGCGGGGTTGATAAGTGCGCCGTCAACATCGGCGGATTTTATCTTCGCGATGACCTCGGCCTCATCGTTAGAGTGAAAGATCTCTACATCCACACCGAGCTCGGACGCATACTGCCTGATGTTGTCGTTATACTCAGGCAGCGTCATTGGGCCGAAAATCTCCACATCTACGGTGCCGCGGAGCTCCATGCCGCGCCCTTGAATCACCAGCACCTTGGTCAAAATAAAATCTCCTATCTTTGTCGTCCGCTGAGTACGACAATCACACGATTCATATCTGAAATGCGGCGCTTATTTTAGCATATGACGGCGCCGGCGAAGGCACGATAATGCGCGCAGACGTGAGAATTTAGCAGCCAGTTGGACCGGTCAGCATATATCCGACAGATACCGGAGTGAGTCCGCCGTCGAACGAGAACACAGATGAGGTAACGGTCCGCATTCCACGCGGAACAGGGCACTAAACCAGACGGGCTACACCTCAAGCGCGGCAAAGCAGGCTGCGGCAATGCTGTCCACGTCGATGCCATACTCCCGGTACAGGTCTTCGCGGCTGCCCGACTGGCCGAACTCGCTGACGCCCAACGGCACCACCGGACAGCCCAAGGCTCCCCCAATCCAGGCAAGAGAGTGCGGATGAGCGTCGGCAACGGTCACGATCGGCGCCTTGCGGTCGGATACAGGCAGCACGTCCGACATGAATGCATCTGAATCTCTTCCAACGTTGATTGCTGCCCTTACTGATTTTTGGAAGGCGTCGTAAAGGGGGCCCGGGCCGGTCACGTTTATGACGTTGGCCAGTATGCCCTCTTCCATTAGCATCTCGCTGGCGGCGATTGCCTCGGGCACCATCGCGCCGTTGGCCATTATGTGGACGACGTTTTCGCCGGGGTAGTAATCGGCGGAGCCCCGCCTGTCAATCAGCCTGTAGGCGCCGGCCAGCACCTGTAGTCTCAGTCGCTCCCGGGCGTCCGGCTGCGACGGCGCCTTGAACAGGCTCTGGTCGATCCGCTTGCTGCTGAGCCTCAGGTAGGTGGAGTGGGTGCGCCGGCGGATCTGCTCCAGGGCGTCCAGCATGATCCACTCCACCTCTGGGCCAAAGCATGGCTCGTAGTAGGCGAGGTCCGGCATCTCGACGCCAATGGACGGCGTAACCAGCGACTGGTGCGCGCCCCCCTCCGGAGAAAGCGTTATGCCGGACGGCGTGCCCACGACGATGAACTTGGCCCCGGCGTAGATGCTGTACGTGAACGCGTCCAGCCCACGGCACACGAAGGGGTCGTACAGAGTGCCGATGGGAAACAGTAGCTCGCCCATTGCTTCAAAGGACAGGCCCAACTGGCCCAACATCATGAACAGGTTGTTTTCCGAGATTCCCAGCTCGATGTGCTGCCCCTGCGGCGACTCATGCCAGTTCAGCGCCCGGACCACGCCTTCTTCCGGCATGGGCTCGCGCTCTTCCCGGGCCCAAACGCCTACCTTGTTTATCCAGCCGCCCAGGTTGGTGGAGCTGGCCACATCCGGACTAACGGAGACCATGCGGTCGGAGACCTCGGGCAATCGCCTGTTGATGTCTGTCAGCACGAGGCCGTAGACCTGCTGCGTGGACAGGGCGCCACTGTAGCGCTGCTGTAGGTCCGCGGGAATGGTAATGTCGGGCGGTGGCGGCGATGCCCTGCGTCTCGAACCCAGCTGGCTTCCCTTCTCGGCGCAGAGCCGCCCCGCCGGCGTAGTAGTGTCAAGCCGCGCCCATACGTCGTCCTCGTCTACACCCACGTCGGACCGCAGCTGCTCCATCTGATCGTGGTTGAGCGTTACCGAATGGTTCTGCGGGTCCCCTATCGACGGTAGCATCCAGCCTTTGAGCGTGTATGCGAATATCACGTCCGGCCCAGAGTTTGCATCGGCGGATGCGAAGGCCTCTCTCAAAGTAGCGAAGTCGTGGCCCCCCAGGTTGCGGAACAGGTCCTGCAGCTCCAGGTCGTCCCACCGGCTGATGAAGCGGGCCAGGTCCTTGGGGTAACGGCTGGTATTGGGCAGCCACTCGCGCAGCGACTCCGGCGACACCCTCAGCAGCCGTTGATACATGTCGTTGGACATCTCGTCAATGGACATTCGCAACAGCTCACCGTTGGGCTCCGCGAAGGCCGCCTGAAGGCGCTTGCCGTACTTGGCGTCGATGACGTTCCAGCCATTGGCCCCGAACATCTCGCGCCAGCACCGCACGCGTATGCCTGGAATAATCCGGTCCAGGCTCTGGCGGTTGAGGTCAATCACCCACAATACGTTGTCCATGTCCGCCATCGAGGGCTCTGCAATGGCCTCCCATATGGAGCCTTCATCCAGCTCGGCATCGCCCACCAGACTGATGTAGCGCCTGGGATGGTTGTCTGTCGAGAAGGCATGCGACCTTATGTATTCCTCGGTTAAGGCCGCGAAGTTAGGCGCCACCGGACCGAGGCCGACGGAGCCTGTGGAGAAGTCCACCGGGTCGGGGTCCTTGGTGCGGCTGGGATAAGCCTGTAGGCCGTGGAAGGCCCGCAGCGTCTTGAGGTACGCCTCGTCCAGATTGCCAAGCAGGTACTGTATGGAGTGAAGGATAGGTGAGGCATGAGGCTTGATGGAAATCCGGTCCCCCGCCTTCATGTAATCGAAGAACAGGGAGGTCATGATGGTGGCCACGGATGCAGACGAGGCCTGGTGGCCTCCCACCTTGCCATCATCCGTCGAGGGCCGGACATTGTTGGCGTAGTGGATCATTTGCATGGCGAGCCACAGCGCCCGGTCCTGTATCTCTTTCAGAAGATTGTCGCGGTCCTGGTGCTGATCAACCTGCGTCAATCGCTCGACTGCCATAGCGCCCTCCGGTCCATCTCAAGCGCCTTCAAATGCCTGGGTTGAGGGATGCGTTACGCCAAATCCAGTATAACACCGGATAAATGCACGGCGGTCCGGCCTGCGGTCCGCTGCGCCGCTCTTTCTCAGCCTGCGTCTTTTCTTTTCTGGGCCCACCGCGAAAGACGAACGGATTTTTACGTTTACGCCGGTGGTGTCCGACTCAGAAATGGGAATATCTTCGGACTCCGCCGCAGCGGAGAGCCTGTCGGGCCAATCTTGGTGTCGGACTCCGATACTTCGGAGAGTACAATTTCCGTCGAACGTCCTCGTCCGCCGCGGCGGATCGGGACTTGCAGTACCACAGGCCATGAGATGATGTTATGTGAACAACCCTTCTAGAGGTAAGGCTTTATCCAGTCCAGGCCCTCTTCGGTAGTGGTCAACGGCCTGTACTCGCAGCCGATCCAACCGTCGTAACCTATCCTGTCCAGGAAGGCGAATATCTGAGCGTAGTTAATCTCGCCAGTGCCCGGTTCGTTGCGGCCGGGATTATCGGCCAGCTGGATGTGCCGGATAACCTCCATATTGGTTTCCATCGTGGGAATGAGGTCGCCCTCCATTATCTGCATGTGGTAGATGTCGTGTTGGAGAAACACGTTGTCCGAGGATACCTGCTCGATAATCGCCCTACCCTGGCTGGTGTGGAACAGGTAGAATCCAGGGATGTCCCGCAGGTTAATCGGCTCGATGAGAAGCCTGACGCCCACGCGCTTCATCCTTGTGGCCGCGTAGGTCAGGTTGCTGACCAGCGTGGCCTGCACCAGGTCCGGGGCCGCGTCTGCTGGAGGAATCCCGGCGAGGCAGTTGATCTGCTTGCAGCCCAATGTGGCCGCATATTCTATCGCCTGGTCCACTCCGTCCTGAAACTCCCCTACCCGATCGGGATGGCACGCGATACCGCGTTCGCCCGCATCCCAGTCGCCGGCGGGTAGGTTGTGCAGGACCTGCGTAAGCCCGTGCTGCATCAGCCTGTCCGCGATGGCCGTTTTGTCGTAATCGTAGGGAAACAGGTACTCGACGCCTTTGAAGCCGGCGTTTGCCGCGGCCTCGAACCGGTCGAGAAAGTCCACCTCGTTGAACATCATCGTAAGGTTTGCAGCGAACTTCACCATTTTTCTCAATATCCCTCAATAAGCATTATTTCCGTCGCGGAGCGCTTTGAGCCGCGAAACTCAGGAGAGCTGGTCCGGCTCCACCGGCCGCTCCGTACGCGACGCCTCGTACGCTGCCAGCGTCACACGCAGGGTGTGGCTAGAGAAGTCGATGTCCATGATAGGCTGCTCGTCCTTCAATATGCTATCCACGAAATGAGCAGCGGAGCGAGAGAAGCCTTCCATCCAGTCCATAGGCACGTGATAGCTTGTTGTTTCGATGCCCCTGTTCAGTATCACAGGCGGCATGTCCAGCATCTCGCTGGTGCAGCGGGTGACATAAATTGCGCCCTTGGTACCCTGGATTTCAAAGAATTCCTCTCCGGGGTAGTATTTGCCACGTATCTCCATCTCAGGGGCCGACGAGTAGTCGAAGACGCCGAGACAGTCCCTGCCCTTGAACTTCCACATGGCGACGCTGGGCACCTCCAACAGGTAGTCGTCTGTTTTGGTGATGATAGCCTGAACCTTTTCGATCTCGCCCAGCCACCAGATGGCGGTGGCGTACTTGTGCCAGCCATCGTCGTACATCATGCCGCCGGCGTGCAGATTGGGGTCATAGCGCCACTCCAATGCGTCGTCGCCGATTTCGAATTTCGAGTCCGCAAGCTTCGCCCGGACCGTCCTTATGCGCACCATGCTGGGTTCGCCGATCGCGCCGCTGTCCAGAAGCTCCTTGGCCTTGACAATGGGAGGGTAAAAGATAAAGTTCTCGGTAACCCGAAACCTGGTTTTCGCCTGGCGCACCGCCTTGGCTATCTCCACCGTCTCCGCGACGGTGGAGGAGATCGGCTTCTGACAGGAGACGTGCTTGCCTGCTTTCAGCCCGTCGATAATCTGCTGCGGGTGCAAATGCGTAGGGGTAAGCAGCTCGACGGCGTCTACGTGGCTGTCGCTTAGCACATCGGCGTAGTCCGTGTAGATCTTCGGAGAGATTCCCCAGTGTCTCGCCCGGCCTTCCGCACGCTCCCTGTTCGGGTCGCACAGGGCTACCACTTCACACTTCGGGTGCTGCAGGTAGCCAGGCACGTTGAGCTGAGATATAGTCCCGCAACCCACAATGGCGATTCTGATTTTGTCTGCTTTACGGTCCAATTTGCGCCCTGTCTCCCTTCGTTGCCGGCCGCCGCAATATTCGGCTGTTGCACATCCCAAAGGCCGGTTACATTGGCGTGGTGTAGCATATCATTTCGAACGGACATAAACACAAACCGACACCTGGATGGCTGTAGAATGGGACCGCCTTTCGGGACCGTTCTCGGAATCCCAAAGCAGGAGCTAAGGCCATGGATGAGGATACGAAAACTCGTTGCGGCTGGGCGGGGACAGACCCCCTGTACCTGACCTACCACGACACCGAATGGGGCGTGCCCCTGCACGACGATAGAAAGCTATTCGAGTTCCTGATTCTGGAGGGCGCGCAGGCGGGCCTTAGCTGGCTTACGATCCTGCGGAAGCGTGACGGCTACCGTGCCGCTTTCGACAATTTCGACCCGGCCAAGATCGCTCAATACGGGG
>JACZVF010000144.1 GCA_022572805.1 Chloroflexota bacterium | reverse complement strand
CCGGAGTTCCTGCCCCTGTGGAAGGCGGCCGAGGAGCTTGGCGCCGTCATGCTGGTGCACCAGGGCGGCGCCACGGTGGTAAACCATCTTTCCACGAAATACCATCTGCCGAACACCATCGGAAACCTGGCCGACCGCACCGTGACGTTCTCGTCCTTCGTCTTCGGCGGCGTTATGGACAAGCACCCCAACCTGAAGATCTGCCTGTCCCACGGCGGCGGCTACACCTGCTTCGGCATAGGCCGCCTGGACAGAGGGTGGCAGGTCCGCCGTGAGGCCAGGGTAAACATTCACCAGCCACCCAGCAACTACGTCAGGATGTTCTACTACGACTGCCTGACTCACGACGAGCGCGCCCTGAGGATGCTCATCGACACGGTTGGCATAGACAAGGTGCTGTTCGGTACAGACTGGCCCTTCGACATGGCTTTGGACTGGCCTGTGGCATGGATCCTCGACATGGCTAGCCTGTCGCAGGAGGAGAAGGAAGCCATCCTTTACCGGAACCTGGAAGACCTGCTGGACATCTAGGTCGGGGTTTACACGCGGGGCGCGGCGCTGTGTTGAGGCAAAGCGTCCATTACCCGGACAGGACGTCCAAAACGATGCCCACGGTGATGCCATGAGAAATGTCAATGGGAATAAAGGAACGTAGTTGCGCCTCCTAACGTCGCTGCATTCGACGCCCGGCCGGCAATCGCTGGTGGAAAGGGTCGCGGCGCTCTCAAGGGAGAGGTTCGCGGAGCGCGCCAGCGAGTATGACGCCGCGTCAAGGTTCCCCAGGGAGAATTATGACGACCTGCGAGATGCCGGCCTTCTGGCTATGGCGGTTCCGAAGAAGTACGGCGGACTCGGCGTAGACCCTTTGACCTACGCACTATGTGTTTTGGAGATGGCAAAAGGCTGTTCCGCCACTGCGCTGACTTTCAACATGCACTCGACGGTGCTTACGCTGATAGACATGATGGCAACGGAGGATCAGAAGCGGCGTTACTTCGCTGAAGTCGTGGAGGAGGGCAAACTGTTCGCCTCCATAACCAGCGAGCCGGAGTCCAGCTTCCGCGACAAGTACGTGATGAGGACAGCCTTCATACCCATCGAGGGCGGATACCAGGTGAAGGGCGTTAAGCACTTCTGCTCCATCGGCGACTCGGCGGACTACTTCTTCCTTTCGGGCATGCTCGAGGGCCACACCACGTCGAAAGAGGGCATACTGTCGGCGGTGATGCCTCGAGGTACGCCTGGCGTGCAGGTGGAGAGTGAGTGGAACGCCACCGGTATGCGGGGCACAGCCAGCCACACCATTCGGTACGACAGCCCGGTTAGCCAGGACGACGTCGTGGGCGCTCCAGGCGCGCTGTTAAGCGTGGACCTCTCCGGGTTCGCGTTGGGCTATGCGGCGACCTACCTGGGCATAGCTGAAGCGGCCTTCGACTTTATCGTCGAGTATTCCAAGGGCAGGTCTTCGGCGGTGGGCTCGCGTCCTCTCGACGAGGACATGCTCACGCTGAAGACCATCGGCGAGATGGGAACGTCCATCCGCGCGGCCAGGCTGATGATGTACGACGCGGCCCTGGCCAAGTCCGAGGGCGAGGGCGACGCCACCATGCTTGCGGTCAACCAGGCCAAGTACCTATGTGCAGAGGTGGGCGCCGACGTGACGGAGCGCGCCATGAGAATGGCGGGCGGCAGGGGTTTTCTGAAGTCCATGCCGTTGGAGCGGTGGCACCGGGACTCCCTGGCAGGACCCGTGATGCCCCCTGTAAACGAACGCTGCATGGAGACGGCAGGTCGTCTCCTGTGCGGCCTTCGAGCCGCAACGTTGGAATTCAAATAGTCCTGAAGGGACGGACGCCCAACGGAGGCGCCGCCGTTTCGGTGACGGCGAACAATCGAGAGGCTAAGGACTAGGTGAAAATATGGCGAGTATCGACATCCACGCGCACATCCTGCCTCGGCATATCGCGGAGCTGGCAAACGGCGGCGATTGGCATGGGTACACCTTGCGGACGGGCGATTCCGCGGGGAGCGTGTTGACCCGTCAGGGTAAGGACGCGCAGGTCATCCCCAAGCTCATGTTCACGCCGGAGCAGCGGCTGGCGGAAATGGACTCCCTTGGCGTCGACGTGCACGTCCTGTCGACCTGGACGCGTCTGTACAACTACGACCTGCCCACCAGTGACTGTCTGGCCATCGCCAGGGACTGCAACGACTCCCTGGGGGAGCTTGTGAAGCAGTGGCCTACGAGATTCATGGGAATCGGCACGTTGCCTATGCAGGATGTCAATGCGGCCATCGCCGAGCTGGAGCGCTGTATGACGCAGCTGGGACTGAAGGGCGCGCAGATTAACGACCACGTAAATGGCTCCCCCATGGGCGAGGACGAGTTCCTGCCCTTCTGGAAAGCAGTGGAGGAGATGGGGGCCGTCATCCTGTTCCACCAATCAGAAGGCGACACGGTGGTGCAGTACCGGTCCAACAACTACCACCTGAACAATACCATCGGCAACCTGGCCGACCGGACAGTAACCTACGCTTCGCTGGTGTACGGCGGCGTCATGGACAAGCACCCGGACCTCAAGATATGCCTGTCGCACGGAGGCGGTTACACGGCCTTCGGCGCCGGGAGATTGGACAGGGGTTGGCAGGTCCGGTCCGAGGCCCGCATTACGCTGAATCAGCCGCCCAGCCGCTACCTGAGCGACTTTTACTACGATTGCCTGACTCACAGCGAGGACGCGCTTCGGTTCCTCATAGACACCGTTGGCGTCGGCCAGGTGGTGATGGGCAGCGACTGGCCCTTCGACATGGGTGTGGACTCGCCTGTGGAGTGGCTCAACGGCATGAGCAGTCTGACCCAGGCCGAAAAGGACGCCATTATCACCACCAACCTGGCGGAGCTACTGGGCATATAGGTCGGCGCAGCAATTCTGCCGGCCCTGTACTTGCGCTGTAAAGCAGAAGAGCCCCATCGACTTGGGACGGGGCTCTTGTTTGTTAATAACGGACTGAGGAGGGCTATCCCCCATCATTCAAAAAGTCTAGCCTCCGGCGGGGCCCCATGCGCGGGCGCCGATGTCGAAGTACTCACGGACGCTACCTTCCTCCAACAGGTGGGAACGCTTGCGAATCTGTTCCTGGTAGTAACCGCTGGCCTCGCCCGCCTTCATCTTCTCCTCAGACTCCCACATGCTGATGACGATGGTCTTGTTGGTCTCCCGGTCCACCAGAAGCAGCGCGCCCTCAAAGCCGTCCTGCTGGAGGGCGACGGGCACGGTGCTCTCTGTGTAAATCTTGATGAACTCGTCGATCATACCCGCCTTGGCGGTTACCGTGGTGACTCTGGCTCGCATGTATCGCATCTCCTTGAAAGCGTGTCGCTTGTGATTCTTGGCCGCCGTGTGGCGTGCGCGTCTTGAATGGTAATGCACTGGAACCTGCCCGAACAAGTAGATTCGCGCTGTGAGCCGCCTCAGGAGTCTGGTAGGCCTCAAACCGATGACATTACCCATCACCTTCAAGACACGGTTATCCCGCTGGACCCTCGCTCAATGTTGACCCCGCCCTTCGGTGATTCTATAATCGGGCTCGGCCAGTCTGTGAACGGGAAAAGCAGTCTATGATTTGGTTCATACCGACCACATGAAAGCCATGCTGCTGGAGCAGTACCACCGGGACCTGAAGTGGACGGATGTTCCGGACCCGGAACCGGGGCCGCAAGAGGTCCTCATTCGCGTCAGGGCCAATGGCGTTTGCGCCACCGACCTTAAGATGATGGACGGCATGGTGCCAACAGTGACGCTGCCCCACATTCTTGGCCACGAGGTCGCCGGTGAGATTGAGCAGGTCGGCTCAGACGTGCCCGGCCTGGAACGCGGCGACCATGTTACGGTCTACCCCACGCTGGGTTGCGGTTACTGCGACGCTTGCCGGCACGGCATCGAGAACCTGTGTCTTGCCGCGCCGCGCACTGGCTTCGAGGCCAACGGCGGCTTCGCGCAGTTCATGGTTACCCGTGGGACCAACGCGGTGAAGGTGAGCCGGGACATGCCCTTCGACGAGGCCGCGATTCTGCCCGACGCGGTGGCGGCCGTCTATTACGCTTTGACTCAGAGGGCCAAGGTTGGCGTGGGCGAGACCGTGCTGATAGTGGGCGTGGGCGGACTGGGCATACACGCGCTGCAGGTAGCCCGCATCGCCGGCGCCAGGGTAATCGCCGCGGACGTGGTGCCGGAGAAGCTGCAGGCGGCCAAAGACCTGGGAGCGCACGCCGTCGTGAACAGCAGCGAGGGCGACCTTCGCGAGCAGGTCATGGACCTGACCGACGGCCTGGGGGCGGACATCGTCGCCGAGGTCGTGGGCGGCTCGCGCGTAACCGAGATTCTCAAGCAAAGCCTGTCCTGCATCAGGATTGGCGGCAGGCTGCTGGTGCTGGGCTACACCTACGGCGAGATGCTGACAGTGGACACCGCCGACCTTGTCTACGGCCAGTGGAGCATGCTGGGCACTCGCGCATCCCGTCTGCAGGACGTGGTGGAGGTGGCGCGGCTGGCGGAGAGCGGTCAGCTCAAGCCCGTGGTTTCGGGCCGTTATCCGCTGGAGCAGGCCAACCAGGCCCTGGCGGCGCTGCGCGAGACATCGCCCCTGGGCAGGCTGGTGCTGACATCGTGATTTTCTGAAGGGGTTTTGTCCAACGCCGTACACGTAGAATACCGACCAGGCCGGTGGTGGTACGTGACATATGCTAATCAAGCCGAAAACGTTGGCCGGAAGTTAGCCTTCGCAAATCGGCGCTGACCAGTGGTGACGACGCGAAAAAGTAGGCGGGCCGGACACGCTGGCAGGAAGCGATCCTTCGCGAGCCCGTGCCGGCCCGTAGTGAAAATTCAGGAAATGGCAATTGGGCCGGACCGGCTACGTTGAACACAGGCCTTCGAAGGTCCGTGCCGGCCCGTAGTGAAAATTCAAAAAAAAGGAGATGGAATGGTACAGAGGACTACTTCTAGTTTCGGTCTTGTTGGGACCGACTGGCAGCAGCGCATCAACTGGGACGACGTGCGCAAGTACCGGTTGGAAAGGGCCCGGCAGGCCATGAAGGAGAACGGCCTGGGCGCTATTCTGGCAATGTACGACGAGAACGTGCGCTACATCACCAGCACTATCACCCCCGGCTGGTGCAAGCTCAAGCCTGGCCTTCGTTACGCCCTGCTTTGCGACGGCGCGGAGCCCGTCCTTTTCGAGCAGGGCGACATCGGCACTCAGATCAACCGGCACTGCCCCTGGCTGCCCGTGGAGAACGTGCGTTACGCCTACTCCTGGATCAAGGGCGCCGTGGGTCCCGCAGGCAAGCAGCAGGTGACTAAGTTCACCAACGCCATTAAAGAGGAACTGATCAAGTACGGCGTGCAGAACGCGCCCATAGGCGTGGACTTCGTAGACATTAACATGATCACGGCCTTTCAAGAGGCTGGCCTGAACTGGACAGACGGCGCGGGCCCCATGGTGTCCGCCAGAGCCATCAAGTGCGAAGGGGAGCTGGAGGCCATGCGCATCGTCGCCGCCATTTGCGATGGTTGCCACGACGCCATCTCCAAATTCATGCGCCCGGGCATGCAGGAGCACCAGATCACAGCCTTCGCCATGAACTACCTGTACAACATCCCCGGCGTTGAGGACGTGGAGGACATCATCGTGTCGTCCGGTCCCAACAGTTGGCCCAACTGGCGCAACTTCTCCGACCGCATTATCCAGCCCGGCGACCTGGTCATCATCGACATGGCCGCCGTAACCTGGAACGGCTACAAGAGCTGTCAGTACCGCACCTACTGCGTGGGCAAGCAGCCCACCGCCGAGCAGAAGGAGTACTACAAGATAGCCTACGACTGGCTTTACAGGGCTATCGACAAGGTGAGACCCGGCGCTACCACCAAGGAGATAGCCGAGGTCTGGCCGACCGCCATGGAGGCGTGGGGCTACCAGGAAGAGGACCAGGCCGCCGCCAACCTCTGGGGGCACGGTCTGGGTCTGGCCCAGTACGACACGCCGGTGGTGTCGCGCATATACTCCATCGAACACCCTGTGGAGATTCAGGCGGGCATGAGCTTCGCGCTGGAGACCCAGCACGGCAAGCCGTTGCAGTGGGGCGTCCGTGTGGAGGAGATGATGATTATCACGGACAAAGGTCCGGAGATCACCACCCAGTTCCCCATCGAGGAGATTACCGTAATCGATTAGCCGAACTTGATGCTGACGATGGAGATGGACATTTCTTTGGCCCGAACCGAAGAGGTGTAGCTTCTGGTGGCCTGGCCGGAATTAGCTGAACTCCGGTAGGCCCAACGCCTGCTTTTGCGGCTAGCAAAGTATGTGACTTCGTATCTCGTGGTCCGACAGGCTCTCCGCTGCGGCGGTCCCCAGACGCGTCCGGGAGACTCCGCCCTCATTTATACGACGGAGGCGGAGAGTCCGAAGATATTCCTATTTCTGAGTCGGACACCACGAACGTCATTTACGCGGTTTCGTTCGTCCTGAGCCTGTTGAAGGGCGGTGCGAAAGTAAACGCATACGCTCCATTCGGTAACAAGGGAATCGAGGAATATCAGATGGAACAGATAAACGTAGGAGTCATCGGCACGGGCTGGTGCGGAGGCATTCGGGCCAGCGCCAGCGCCGCCAGCGCCCTGGTGAAGGACCTGCACATCGCGGAGATTAACCCTGAGAGGCTGGAGGAGGTCAGCTCGGAGACCCAAGCGGCCAGCGCCACCACCGACTACCACGAGCTTCTGGCCCGCGAGGACATCCATGCCGTCTTCATCTCCGCCACGCCGGAGCACACCCACTACCCCCTGGCCAAGGACTGCCTGGAGGCAGGCAAGCACCTGCTGCTGGAGAAGCCATTAAGCCTGACACTGCAGGAGGCGGACGAGCTGGTCGCGCTGGCCAGGGAGAAGAAGCTGAAGTTTACCATTGGCTACTCTCAGCGCTTCAATCCCAAGTACGCCTTCATACGCAAGTCGATTTTGGACGGCACTATCGGCCGACTTGTCAGCGCTGTCATAAGCCGCCATATCACCCGCAGTTTGGGTGACAAGATAAGCGGCCGCACACCGCTTTCACCGGCCGCCATGGAGGCAACACACGACATCGATTTTGTCCTCTGGTGCCTGCTGCCGGCCAAGCCCGTGCGCGTGT
>JACZVF010000143.1 GCA_022572805.1 Chloroflexota bacterium | reverse complement strand
CGGCAACGTTCCCATGGTCCGGAAGCAGCGCAATGCGGCCCTCATCTCCAGCCAGGTACTCGACCAGGCCACCGTGACCATCGCGGGATGGCAACACGATTACCCTCTGACCTTCCTTAAACTTGTCGGAGCGGCTCTCCACGATGGTGCCGGCACACTCGTGGCAGCCACCTCCAATCTTCATGGGATAGCTCTCTTCAGGATGCACCGGCCCGAAGGCGTGGCGGATGTCGCTGCCGCAGGCCGACCAGGTCTCCAACTTGATTAGGCACTGGCCTGCACCGATAACAGGAGGCTCAACGTCCATCACTTCAAACTGTTTGGGACTAGATATACGTGCTGCTTTCATAGGTCCTCTTGAAAATCCTCCTGCCATCTTGGTGCGTCAAAGTTGCGCCGATTGGCCGCAACATTTATACATTACGGTCTGCATTAAGGCAAGTTTTCTGTCCCATAGGCATCGCGTCGCTGCTCTTTGACACCTCTGTGAGAGCACGGTTATACTTGCCTCGCCAAAGGGAGAGAGGCGTCTTGCCGACAATATCGCTGGAGCCCGTAGACTCCGTCAGTATCACCAGTGTCGTTGACAAGGTCCGCGATATGCTTCTGCCTGACCAGGGTCCGGCGAGGCGGCCCTCTATTCGAGCCAATCATCGAGTCCGTCGTCGACGCGCTCAAATGGTTCTCCCCGACTGTGGTGGCGCCAGGCCACTGCACAGGCGATCGCGGCCGCCTTCCGGAGGCATTCATCCAGATAGCGCTGGTACGCGGCTGGAACCTTAAGAAAGATCAACAATAACAGGGAGGCAAAATGGAATTCATAAAGAAAGACCAGAACTCTGCGGAGGACCGCTCCAATGCGCCCATCTTCTACGGTGGAAAGGTCGAGGGCAGGGGCATCGTCGGCGGAGGCAAGAGCAGCTACTTCAACTTCAACCAGGTCACCTTCTACAACGGCTCCAAGAACTACTTCCACGTGCATACCAGCGACCAGATCCTGTTTGGCCTGAGCGGCAAGGGCTACGTGGTCAACGAGACTGAAAAGATCGAAATGGAAGCGGGCGACACGGCACTGATTCCCGCCGGCGAAAAGCACTGGCACGGCGCCCAGGACGGCCAGGACTTCTCCCACATATCCCTGACTCACCCCGACAGCAAAACCACGGTCTACCCGGACTAGACGAGCCTTCAGCGTTCAGCTTGGCCTCTCGGCAAAGTTACGCGGATTGCCCAAAGTACCTAAGTAGCCCCTTCCCCTTCCGATATAAGTATCGGAGGGGGAGGTTGGTATGGGGGCAACGCGCCACGCCTTCAATCACCGCGTCAACGCCTGACAGCTCCCTGGAGCATTCCCCCTAGGACACAGGTGGCCGCCTGTCGTCCCATGGCCGCGCCCGCTCGTAGGCGGCCGACGCCGCAATCACAGCCGCCTCGTCGCCCTTGCGGCCAACGATGTGCAGGCCGATGGGCAAGCCGTCCGAGTCGAACCCGCAAGGCACGCTGGCCGCCGGGTGACCAATTGTGTTTATGGGATGCGTAAAAGGCACAGTGCTCCAGCCCTTGCGGTTGGCGTTCTGCCTGCCATTGATAACCTCGGGCGGGTACTCCCGTACTGGGAAGGCCGTCGTCGCCATCGTTGGAGAAAGTATCAGGTCGTAGCTCTCGAACACGTCGGCGAACTGGTTGACCATGCGGTCCCGCTCACCCAACGCCCGGGCGTAGTCAGCCGCTGTATACCTGGCCCCGTCCTCAATAGCCATGCGTCCGTACCATGTCAGAGGGTCCGCGGGGTCGTCCAGCAGATGCCCCTGGGTGGCGTAGGCATGGCTGGCGAAGAACACCCACCAGGTCTCGAAAGGCGATTCCAGGCTCGGGCCGGCATCCTCCACCACGCACCCCAACTCCTCGAAGACCTTCGCGGCATTGGAACATGCCTCCGACACCTGTGGCTCCACACCCGCGTAGCCATAATCGGGGCTCCATGCGATACGAAGTCCCTTCACGTCCCTATCCAGCGCGGCCATGAAATCCGGGACAGGTTCATTTAGCGACCCGATATCCCGAGGGTCGTATCCAGACAGGGCTTGCAGCAGTATCACCGAGTCCCTAACGGTTCGAGACATGGGTCCCTGCTGACTGGTGAGGTTTGCTATCGGAGCGGAAGCCACGCCTGCGAAGCTGGACACCCTTCCCTGCGTCGGCTTGATTCCGTAGGTGCCACAAAAGCTGGCGGGTATTCGAATTGAGCCGCCACCATCTCCGCCTGTGGCCAGCGAGCAGAGCCCCGCTACAACAGCCGCGCCCGCACCTCCGCTAGAGCCGCCCGACGTGCGCTCGGTATTCCAGGGGTTGCGGCAGTCGTCGCCCAGCCTATTCTCCGTGGCGCCCAATAGCCCGAATTCCGGCGTGTTGGTCTTTCCCAGGATAATTGCGCCGGACGCTCGGACCCTTTCGACGACGGCGGCATCGGCATCAGGAACCCTGTCCCTGTACGCCAGGCATCCCGTGGTCGTCACCACGCCCTTGGTCATCTGCATGTCCTTGACCGAAATCGGCACGCCGTGCAATGGCCCCAGCTGATCGCCGCGCACGACCGCCTCCTCGGCTGCCCGGGCCGCTTGCAGAGCCTCGTCTCGCATCAGCGCCAGGTAGGCATGGAGCTGCGAGTCCAACCGTTCGATGCGCTCGAAGTAAAGCTCCGTTATCTCGACCGGAGATACTTGCTTGGTCGCAATTAGTCCCGCCAACTCGTGCGCCGGCGCAAACGCCAGCTTTTCGTCCACCATGATGCGCTCCTCATAATACGATTTTCCAAATCACCTTCACACGGCCGAGAGTTGGTGCTTTTAACGGCCCAGCGTTCCCCATGACTTTATCCACTCCCACAGGGTGATGCCCTAACCCCTTCCCCCATCGACGGTCCGACTCATCGGACTCCGGTACTGATATCGGAGGGGAACGCTTGGATGGGTGGACGCCCACGCTATCAATCACTGCTGTATGTCCTGACCTCCACCCAAGACACTGCTCTAGGACACCGCCGGCCTTTTGTCCGCCCACGGCCTGGCCTCCTCGAAAGCCGCCGACGCGGCAAATACCGTCTCCTCGTCACCCCAGCGCCCCACGATATGCAGGCCTATAGGCAACCCGTCGGACGAAAACCCCGCCGGAATGCTGGCCGCCGTATGGCCGTTCATGTTGATAGGAAATGTGAATGGCAGGAAGCCCGTGAAGGGATCGACCTCTCTTCCCGCGATATGCGTGGGGTTATCGCCTACGGGGAACGGCGGCACCGCCATCGTTGGCGACAATATCAGGTCGTACCTCTGGAACTGGTCCGCGAACTGGGCCTTGAGCCTGTCGATGTAGCCCACGGCGCGCACGTAGTCCGATGCGGTGACCGTTTTCGCGAACCGCATGTTGTCCATGAAGTAGTCGGTGAGCTCATGCTCGAACTCATCCACCACAGGACCCATTGCAGCATATGTGTTAACAGAAAAAATAATCTTGAACGGCTCGGTAGGTGCGTCCAACACCAGGTCGGTTTCCTCAACGGAGCAGCCCAACTCCTCGAAGACCTTCGCGGCCCGATAGCAGACGTCAACGACCTCGGGGTCTACCGGCGCAAACCCATAATCGGAGCTCCACCCTACCTTCAGGCCCGACACGCCTCTGCGAAGGGCGGCCAGGAAATCGGGCGGCGCATCACGAATGGACCCGGGATCTCGTGAGTCGTACCCCGCCAGCACCTGCAACAGCAGCGCCGAGTCGCGCACCGTGCGAGACAGCGGCCCCGACTGGCTGGTCTGGTTGGCGAGAATCGGGGCCGCCGCGCCGCCGTATCGAGGCACCCTCCCCTGCGTGGGCTTTATGCCGTAAAGACCGCAGAAGCTGGCCGGAATGCGTATGGAGCCGCCGCCGTCGCTGCCCGTGGCCAGGGAGCACAGGCCCGCCGCAAGCGCTGCCGCGGCCCCACCACTGGACCCGCCCGGCGTTCTCTCCGTATTCCAGGGATTGCGGCAGGCGTCGCCAAGCAGGTTCTCCGTCGTGCCCTTGTGGCCAAACTCGGGCGTGTTGGTCTTGCCCAGGATGATGGCCCCGGCCTTCCGCACCCTCTCCACGACGACCGAGTCCTCGTCCGGAACCCTGTCCTTGAAATGCAGCGAACCGCTGGTTGTGCGGATGCCCTTCGTCAGCTCCAGGTCCTTGATGGAGATGGGCACCCCGTGCAACGGTCCCAGTTCGTCGCCACGGGCAACTGCCGCCTCCGCCTCTCTGGCCCGCTGCATCGCCTCGTCGTAGTTCAGCGTGAGGTAAGCGTTGAGCTGCGAATCCAGCCTTTCTATGCGATCGAAAAAGAGCTGCGTCAACTCCACAGGCGAGACCTGCCCGCTGGAGACCAGTTCACGTACCTCGTACGCGGAAGCGAATGCCAAATTTTCTTCTACCATAGAGCGCCTCTTTTACCTTGTTCACTCCCTTTAATTTCTCACGCCTGTATTGTCACTCGCCAACGATTGACCCCCGCGTGAACTCCCCTCATCCCTCCAGCGCAGCGAAGCCCGCATGCGCAGATGATTTTCCCTTCCCCGTCGACGGTGATGGGGGTGTCGCAATCGGGCACAGCTAGCCCAATAATTAGGCGCTGCTTTTGTAGCGCTTAATTATTGGTGACACAAACTTTTTGGCTAACTATGGCTTGGGAATTCCATCCTCTGGGCATCTATGAACGACGGCATTTTCCACAGCCAAATTACGCAGGCGGAAGTTTTCGTCTGAAGCCTCTCCCTGATCCCTTAAAGCAAGAAATGCTTTGTGGGACGGATACCATACACCAAGAATCTCATCTAAAGGCTGTGTGCCAAGTGGTGTGCCATAGACTGACGTTCGCCATAGTATTTTCGACCCAAGGTGCTGCTCCAACAAGACATCCAATGCCTTCATGTAATCTTTATAGATAGCCCCGTTTGGATATTCCCCTTCGAAATATTTGTTCAAGTTAACCATCAGGACAGGCCCGTCGTTGTCGGTATTGGCAATTTTTTCGATTCTCCTCGCTCGGCTCTTTCTTAGAGCGTAGTATTGAGATTAGTGAATAGCGGGGGGAATGGCAACCCACTAGCCGTTAATGGAGGTTCTCTTACCGGGTGTTATGACCCAAGTGACCGGCACACTATTGCGACCCACCCATCGGGGAAGGCCGGGATGGGGGTAAATCGACGCCGTCAAAGGGTCCCCCGCCTTGTCTCGACCACCTTCGGCCTACGTCTCACTGAAGGCCGTCAGCGCCGAATCATGCCCATGCTATGTAGACATCGTCCACCTGTCAAGGAAGCCTCAAACGGGCTGCAAATTGTGATATCATCCGTGCCGGGAGATTCATGAATAAAGCTTGCGAGAGGTGACATGAAGATTACGAATATCGAGACCTTTATCGTCGATGCCGGCTGGCGGCCGTGGATGTTCGTGAAGGTGGAAACGGACGAGGGCATAACCGGCTGGGGCGAGTGCAGCGACGGCAGATCGCCCCACGGCATCGAGGGCACCATCCGCGACCTCAAGCCCATTTTGATAGGGGAGGACCCCAGGCCCTACGAGATGCGCTTCCAGGACATGTACCGCGCGACGCGGCAGAGCCCCGGCGGCATAGCAGCCAAGGCGCTGGCCGGTCTCGATTGCGCCTTCATCGACATCAAGGCCAAGGCGCTGGGTCTGTCAGTGGCGGAGCTATTCGGCGGCCCCACCCGCGAGAAGGTCCGTGTCTACTGGTCCCACTGCGGAAGCTCCCGCGTGCGTCACAGCGACATCCTGGGCACGCCGCCCATCGATTCGTGGGACGCGGTCACGGCGCTGGGCAAGGAGGTCAAGGAGCGCGGCTTCACTGCGCTGAAGACCAACATTCTTCTGCCGGGTCAGGGCGCCACCTTTGGCGGCGGCTTCAGCGGCGGGGTAGGCACCACCGACCAGTGGGCGCCCAAGTGGCTGATACCGCACATCGAGAAGCTCATCGGCACCTTCCGAGACGCCGTCGGCGACGACATCGACATCAACCTGGACCTGAACTTCCACTTCAAGACGGAGGGGGCCATGCGTATCGCCAAGGTTCTGGAGCAGTTCGACATGCTGTGGCTGGAGATCGACATGTACGATCACATCAGCCTGCGCCAGATTAAGGACTCCACCACAACCAAGATCTGCACCGGCGAGAACCTGTTCTACATGCGGGACTACATCCCCTACTTCGAGAACCACTCGGCGGACATGTTCATGATCGACGTGCCCTGGAACGGCTTCAGCCAGTCCAAGAAAATCGGCGACCTGGCCGAGGTGTACCAGCACAACGTCGCGCCGCACAACTACTACAGCCACATGTCCAGCTTCATCAGCGCGAACCTGTGCGCCTCGCTGGCCAACGTGCGCATCATGGAGATCGACATCGACGACGTGCCCTGGAAGGACGACCTGACCACGGCCCAGCCGGAGATTATAGACGGCTACATGACGGTGCCGTCCGTCCCAGGCTGGGGCGCCGACCTGAACGAAGAGGTAGCCCTCGCCCACCCCTGGCACGAGAGCAGCCTCGCCGTAACCCGAAGCGGCTACAAGGTGATGTAGGCCGTAACACAGGAACATCAATAGCACGAAAAAGGGGCGGCCAATCGGTCGCCCCATATTTGCCTGTAAACCGTTCGCCCTGAGCCTGTCGAAGGGCAGGCCCTGAATCAACACCCTATATGCTCTCCCGCAACGCCCTCCCAGCGACAAAGTCCGCCACCGCCTGGGCGACGGCATCGGGACGCTCCATATACATGTTGTGGTCCGTGTTTTCGATGGTCAGCAGTTGCATGTTGGGAACTCCATCCCGGACAGCGTGCTGCTCCTCGACTTGCGACTTGTGGTCGCTGCTGCGAATCAACAGGATGGGAAGGTCAAGCATTTCGCCCAGATATTCAAAGACGGGCTTCAGGTCCAGATAGTCGCCTTCGCGGTCCGCCCAATTGAAGCTGTGCGGCGACCACTTCATGTCGAACAGGCCGTCCTCCCGCCGGTACGCCTCGTGCGCAACCACGTCCCGAATAACGTCGTCTCGCCAGCGCCCTGCCGAGTGGTGACTACTCAGGTAGTCATAAACCTCGTCTCGGCTCTTCCAGGTCGTGCGGTCGAAGTCGGCACGCTTGGCCACCATCCTCTGAAAACGCTCGTCCACCACCACCATTGGCGCCAG
>JACZVF010000142.1 GCA_022572805.1 Chloroflexota bacterium | reverse complement strand
AATCTCGGGTGCCTGGTCTCTTTGCAATTTCACCCCCTGGTGTGCCGGTGTCAATTCGGAAAGGCTTATGCGACTAGACTATGGGTGGATTATACGGCTCCGGCTCTTTGAATGGCCATGTCGGGTTTGCCCGGTGGCGATTCGGCCTGTTGCGTGCCAGGTGCAGGCCATGTGCTATAATTCGCGCGCTCCGGAGTCTCTGATTTGATGAGGTCGACGGGCGCTCTGGCGCAGATTCCGCAAGGAATAGGCGTGCGTGTGACAGCAAATGTCATTTACAGCGAATGACAAGGAAAAATGCCATGCCGGTGTCTAAAGACCTGAAAGTGTTCACTGGGAACGCCCACCCGCAATTAGCGAAGGACATTTGCTCACACCTGTCCATGGCGCTGGGTGCCTGCGAGGTGTTCAAGTTCAGCAACGACAACACCTTCGTGCGAATCTTGGAAAACGTCCGGGAGCGAGACGTCTTCCTGGTCCAGCCGTGCTCCGTGCCTGTAAACGACAGCATCATGGAGCTGCTAATCATGATCGATGCTGCCAAGAGGGCGTCGGCCGGGCGGATCACTGCCGTAATGCCCTACTACGGGTACGGGCGCAGCGACAAGAAAGACCAGCCGCGCGTTCCTATCACAGCCAGGCTGCTGGCAAACCTGATAGAGACCGCCGGCGCCAATCGATTATTGACAGTCGACCTCCACGCGGGCCAGATACAGGGCTTCTTTAATATCCCGGTGGATGAGTTGACTGCGGTTTCGATGCTGGCCCGACACTTCCAGAAGATGGAGCTGGACGACAATATCGTCGTAGTTGCCACCGATGCAGGAGACGCCAAGCGGGCGCGCAGCACGGCCAACATACTGAAAGCCCCACTGGCCATCGTGGAAAAGGTGCGAACCAGCAACAACATGGATCAGATCGAGTCGTCGAACCTGATAGGGGACGTTGACGGCAAGACGGCCCTGATCGTCGACGACGAGATCGGCACCGGCGGCACGGTTATCTCCACCGCCGAGACGTTGCATAGGCATGGCGTTAGAGAGATCTACTGCTACGTAACCCATCCCGTCCTGTCCGGCAACGCAACAGAGGTCCTCAATGACGGATCTGTTAAAGAGATTGTAGTGACCGACACCCTGCCGATTCCAGACTTCAAGCAGGGCTCCAACATCAGTGTCATCTCCGTCGCATCCATGCTGGCCGAGGCAATTGCGCGCATCCACAGCGGTGACTCCATAGGCGAGATGTTCAACGACATGCATTAGGCCCGCCTTCAAGCATTTACGAATTGCCAAATTCGGCCGGCACCCTGCTCTGCGTTGGCCTAAAGGCTCGCAGGTATACTGTTCTCCTCGGCGTCCGAATCCTTCATAATGGCGAGGCTGCCGGACCAGCAAAGACCCGAGCTTGCCTGGAATCCTCGTGAATATCGCATCGCGCTTCTTGAACATCAATCCGATAGTTACCTGCATTCGGTTCGGTGCCGGAAAGTCCCTGCAACGGGCCCGTGCCTCAATCTCGCATTAGTGTTAAGGACGGCTTCATGACCAGCGAACGATTCGTGGTGACACTGCTTGGAACAGGCAGCCCTACGCCACTCATCGACCGCTTCGGCCCGAGCATTTTGATTCAAGCCGGGCCCGATAACCTCCTGTTCGACTGCGGCCGTGGCGCCAGCCAACGGCTTTTGCAGCTTGGTGTCAGGTTTTCCACCGTGTCAAGGCTGTTCTTGACGCACCTTCACTCAGATCATGTGGTGGGGATACCCGACGTGTGGCTGACCGGCTGGATACGTGCGCGTGTTGATCCCTTCCGGGTGTGGGGACCGGCGGGCACAGCCGACATGATGACCCACCTCCGGAAAGCCTTTCAGTTCGATATCAGCGTCCGATTGGCGGACGAGGGGCTGCCGGAGCAGGGCATCGCCGTAGAAGCAGTGGATGTCCAGCAGGGTCTCGTATACGACGAAAACGGCGTTAGCATCACCGCATTCGACGTGGATCACGGCCCGGTGCGTCCGGCCCTGGGGTACCGAATCGACTTCGATGGCCGCTCCGTGGTGCTGTCGGGCGACACGCGTTTCAGCGAGAACCTGATTGCCCATTCTCAAGGGGTGCACCTGCTCATACACGAGGTCCTTGTTCCAGACGCCTTCTACGCCCGTGTCAAGGCGTTCTTGAGCCCTGAGGCCGCCAAGAAGGTCTTTGACCACCACACAACGCCCGCCGAATGCGGCGAGATATTTGGCCGGGTCAGGCCGAAACTTGCCGTGTACTCGCACATCGTTTCCGGCCCGGGAGGTGACAAGGAGCTAATGGACAAAACCAGGGAGGCCTACGACGGCGTATTCGTGGTAGGGCAGGACCTAATGAGCTTCGAGATTGGCGACGGGGTGAAGGCGCTCCCTCCTTCGGATTAGTCTACGAGCCGCGGCGCGGGGCTTATTTCCTGACGGAATGCAGCTGTCAATTGGCCGAAATCGCCGTTTGGGCGAAATGACTGTTATTCGATATTGGTATGTAGCCTCCTTCAGCCGAATGGCATTGGGTTATAATATATAAATGTATATCTGTATGTAAGCTTTGCGTGACCGGCCTGACCAAGGCAACCCTGATTAAGTCACTATCTTAAATTCGTCATGGGCGGAGTCCAGAGGGGCTTTCCTCCTCTGGCAGAGGGCCTGGGGGATGTGCCCCCAGGAACCAGAGCTCCCAGGGTAGGTGGGCGGGAACAAGGCCTCCGCCTTTTTGAGACAGTTACCAAGTTAATAAGGCGGCAGGCGGAATTCCCTGGACGGGGCGCCTGCTCAGTTCACCACGGAGACGGAATTCGATGCTAAAAAGTTTCGCTAAAATTCTTGGTGGCTCCAATGACGGAGTCATCAAGAACCTTTACAAGGATGTGGACGATATAAACGCCCTCGAACCCGAATTCGAGAGCATGTCCGACGACGAGCTCAGGGCGTTGCGCGATGCCTTCAAGGCCCGCCTGAACGCCGGCGAAGAGCTTGACGACCTTATCCCCGAGGTGTTTGCCGCAGTACGGGAAGCCTCCAAACGAACGCTGGGCATGCGGCATTTCGACGTGCAGATGATCGGAGGCATCGTTCTGCATGATGGCAAGATCGCGGAGATGCGGACGGGTGAAGGCAAGACGCTGGCGGCCACGCTCCCATCGTACTTGAACTCCTTGACCGGCGAGGGCGTGCACGTCGTCACCGTAAACGACTACCTGGCCCGACGGGACGCCCAGTGGATGGGAGAGATTTACCACTTCCTGGGCGCGTCTGTAGGCATTCTTCAGCATCAGTCCTCTTACATATACGACCCAACCGTGGAGTCGGCCGAAAATGGGATGGAGAAGCTTCGCCGGGTGGACCGGGTCGAAGCGTACGCGGCCGATATCACGTACGGCACCAACAACGAGTTCGGCTTCGATTACCTGCGGGACAACATGGTCGTGGAGGCGTCGCAGCGGGTACAGCAGTTGCGTCGCGCCTATGCCATCGTCGACGAGGTGGACAACATACTCATCGACGAGGCACGCACACCGCTAATTATCAGCGGGCCCGGGCCACAGTCGCCCAGTGAGTACCAGCAGTATGCGCGCATGGTCCCGAACCTACGCGATGAAGAAGACTACACCATCGACGAGAAGCACCGCACCGCCGCGCTCACTAATGAGGGCATTTCCAAGCTCGAAAGTATACTTAAAATAGACAACATCTACGACCCGGAGCACTTCGACAAGGTCCACTACATCGAGAACGCCTTGAAGGCACAGGCCATCTTCCTGCGAGACCGCGAGTACGTCGTGCAGAACGGCGAGGTCATCATCGTTGATGAGTTCACCGGCAGGCTAATGGGAGGGAGACGGTACTCCGACGGGCTGCACCAGGCCATCGAGGCCAAGGAGGGCGTGCAGGTCCAGAAGGAGTCCATCACCTACGCCACAATTACATTGCAGAACTACTTCCGCCTTTACAAGAAGCTGGCCGGGATGACCGGTACCGCCTCCACCGAAGCGGAGGAGTTTTTCAAGATATACAAGCTGGAAGTGTTGGAGATTCCCACCAACATGCCCATGATTCGCGATGACCAGCGGGACATGATTTACAAGGACCAGGCATCGAAATACAGGGCAGTCGTGCAGGAGATCAAAGTGCGGCACGAAAAGGGCCAGCCCGTGCTTGTGGGCACCACGGACATAGACCGTTCCGAGGAGCTAAGCGCCATGCTGCGCAAGGAGGATGTGCCCCACGAGGTGCTAAACGCCAAGCACCACGAGAGTGAGGCTTCTATTGTGGCGCAGGCGGGCAGGCCCGGCGCAATCACCGTGGCCACCAACATGGCCGGCCGCGGCACCGACATTATCCTGGGAGGTAATCCTGCCGCTCTGGACATATCGGACGAGGAGTGGCAGGCGGACCACGACAGAATCCTGGAGGTGGGCGGACTGTTTATCCTGGGCACGGAACGCCACGAGGCCCGACGCATTGATAACCAGCTTCGGGGCAGGTCCGGCCGCCAGGGTGACCCCGGCGAATCGCGATTCTACGTTGCGCTGGACGACGACCTGATGCGTAGGTTCGGAGGCGACACCATCAAGCGCTTCATGGACTGGGCGCTGGAAGATGACGTCCCCATACAGAGCAAGGCCATAAGCAAGGCAATCGAAAATGCCCAGGTAAAAACAGAGGCGTACCACTTCGATATCCGCAAGCACCTGGTGGAATACGACGACGTTGTGAATACCCACCGCGATGTTATCTACGGCGAGCGTGAGAAGGTCCTCAGTGGCGCGAACATGAAGGCCAACATTCAGGCAATGGTTGGCGAAGCTATTCGCGACACGTTGCAGGCTCACCTGGTTGGCGACATCTCGGATACCTGGGAGACCGAAAGCCTTGTGCGGGAGTTGGGCGGCATGATGCCACTGGCGCCGGAGCTATCCGACGCCGACGCGCTCCTGGACTACTCCTTCGGCGAGATCGAGGACATGGCGCTGGACCACGCCGAGATGCTGTACGACACCCTGGAGGCCGAGCTAGGCGAGGTCGAGATGCGGAGTCTGGAGCGGCAGGTCATGCTCCGCGTCGTTGACTCCAGTTGGGTGCAGCACCTCACTGCCATCGAGAGCCTGCGTCAGGGTATCGGCCTGGAGGCGTTCGGCCAGCGTGACCCCCTGGTGATGTATAAGAAGAAGGGCCACGAAGAGTTCCTGACACTGCAGTCCCGGATTCAACGGGACATCGTTTACACCATCTTCCATTTGGGCAGCCTCGTGCATCAGCAGGCCGGCCAGACCGAGGGAAACGGCAAACCTCGTAAAGCTGCTCAACGGACCTCCGGCAAGGGGAAGAGCAACAGAAGCGTCATGGAAAACGTGATGGGCGACCAACGCGAGGCCGTCGCGTCAGGCAGCCAGAAGGTCGGGCGCAACGCCGCATGTCCCTGCGGCAGCGGCAAAAAATACAAACGCTGCCACGGCGCCTAGCCCGTGCGCCCTGTTTCTGCCCGAGGGATAGGTTGGACGGGCCCCACTGGGCAAAGGCGAATGATTAGCGGCGCCGGCGGAGTCCTGGCCTTACATCGACGAGGTCTGGTAGATGAAACGGACGACCGTGAAGACGACAGGCCGGCAGTGAAAATCCCCAAAACTTAAGTTGACAAAGCCTCGGTAAGCGAAACGTACGATGGTAAGGATGGCCATTTAGAAACTATCTCAATACGGTCCCGGGGGAGTCCAGAGGGGTCGTGACCCCCTCCGGCAGAGGGTCTGGGGGATGTGCCCCCGGTACAAGAACTCACCGGGCGGGTGGCAGGGTTAGCGGCATAAGCATTTTGAGATAGTTTCTTAGTAGTGAAAATCCAAAAATGCTTGCGTTGACTAATTCTCGGTAGCTGAAACCCTCGATCGTGAAGCTGACAGGCCCGCAGTGAAAAGCCGAAACACTTGCAACCACAAGGTCTCGGTAGCAGAAATATTCCGCAGTAAACATGTATGGCCCGCAGTGAAAATCCAAAACACACGCGTCTACAAGCTCTCCGTAGCATAAATATTCGGTCGTAAACATGTCTGGCCGGTAGTGAAAATCCAAAAAAATGAATAATGCGCAGATAGCGGAGAAGTTCGAGACCATCGCCGGCCTTCTTGAGATGAAGGGCGAGAAGGTGTTTACCGTTCGCGCCTACCAGAAGGCGGCGCGAACTATCGAGCGCCTGCCCAGCGAGCTGGACCACATGCTCCGCGAGGGTCAGGACCTGCAGGAAATACCAGGCATAGGAAAGGCCATATCGGAGAAGATCGCCGAGATGGTGGAAACGGAAGGCCTGGTCTACTACGACAAGCTCAAGGCCGAGTTCCCAGAGGGCATACTGGACGTGATGCAGGTGCCTGGCCTGGGCCCCAAGACCGTTGGCAGGCTGTGGAAGGAGCTGGACGTCACCAGCATTCCAGACCTGGAAAAGGCAATAGATGACGGCAGCCTGGCCGCCCTGCCCCGCCTGGGCAAGAAGACGGCTGAGAACATCGCCCGACAGTTGCAGTTCCAGCGGACCAAGGGCCAGCGAATGCCCATGGCCCGCGCAATGCCTATCGCAGAACGTGTGATGGCCGCCCTCAAGGCGCGATGCCCCGATGTTCGCAAGCTGACCATTGGCGGTAGCATACGCCGCATGGAGGAGACGGTTGGCGACATAGATATGCTGTGTACCGCCGACGAACCCAGGTCCGTTTTGGATGCGCTGGTGGCCATGCCGAACGTCGTGGACGTCCTGGGACACGGCGACACCAAGGCGTCGGTCTACCTGAGCGATGGCATTCAGGTGGATTTGCGAGTAGTCGAGGACAGTCACTTCGGCGCCTTGCTTCAATACTTCTCGGGCAACCTGCAGCACAACATTCAGCTCAGAGACAGGGCGAACGAGTTGGGCCTGTCTCTCAACGAATATGGGCTTACCGACAAGGAAACGGGCAAGCTGGAGGTGTTCTCGGACGAACGAGGCATTTACCAGAGGCTGGGCATTCAGTTTATCCCCGTAGAGCTGCGTCAGGGCGTCTGGGAAATTCAAGCCGGCCGAGAAAACCGCATACCTACGCTGGTGGAGATAAGCGATATCAAGGGCGACCTGCACGACCACACCGACTGGAGCGACGGTCGGGACCCCATGGAAACCATGATTCTCTCCGCCAGGGAGCGTGGCCTGGAGTACCTGGCCATTACGGACCACTCTGTTGGACGCGGCATCGCCAATGGCCTCAGC
>JACZVF010000141.1 GCA_022572805.1 Chloroflexota bacterium | reverse complement strand
GCCGTCAGGGCAAGCAAATCGGCCGCCCTAAGGTAATGGATAGGCGAGGGTTCAAGAATCGTTTTGGAGCTATTTTGGAGCGCCTTAGAACGGGAGATTTGTCCAGGCGGAAGGCTGCTAAAGAGCTGGGCATCGGTTATGCCACGTTGAAACGTCTTCTGGATGCCCAGAATGAATGATCACATGGAAGACCCCAAGGATGACATCGAACAGAACCTTCCCGAGAGCGCCGCCATGGAGCTGCGAAACGGGTTGACGGGTATACCCCAACGTATACACTGTGCCGCCACACAAACCAGTGGTGGGAGCAGTACAGATGAACTTGACGACATCGCAATTGAACATTTCTTCGATACCATCGCAGAGATCGCCATCGCAATCGCGGCCAGGGAAGGCAGGAGTAACTAGATCAATGAGGGCCGCGGGCTACATAAGGGTTTCGGATGCAAGCCAAGTCGATGGCTACAGCCTGGCGGCCCAAGAACGCCAATTCACGGAATACTGTGAAGGAAAGGGATGGTCCACCGCCTCCATTTACCGCGAGGAGGGTCGGTCCGCAAGGTACGAATCCATCAGGAAGCGTCCTGTGTTTCAACAGCTCCTAGACGACGCCAGAGCAGGCAAGTTTGATGTGGTCATTGTCCACACCCTGGATCGCTGGTCTCGAAACTCCAAGGTCTTGCTTGAATCCGTGGCCATCCTTGACGAAGCCAACGTAGGGCTGGTATCCATTACTGAGAACCTTGACTGGTCGACTCCTGAGGGCAGGTTAGTGGCCAGGACCCTGGGCAACTTCAGCGAGTTCTTCTCGGACATGCTGGCCAAGCATACGAAGAAGGGCATAGACGAGCGGGCCAGGCAAGGCATGCACCTGGGCTCTTTACCCTTCGGATACGAGTCCTGCTGGAAGATTGAAGGCAAAGAACGCAAGCTGATTTGCAAAACCGAACATGCTGGTGGCGTTCATATCCACGCCGAAGAAGGGCTAGCCGTAACCGATCTGTTCAAGCGCTACGCCACTGGTACAACTTCTCTCGGCCAGTTGGCGAGTTATCTCAACGAAGAAGGCTTCCGTACACGTAACACAAAAAGGCTGCCCAACACCAAAGGGGAATTGGTGGCTGAGCCCAGACTGTTCACCACGGCGTCCGTCAGGGGCATCCTGCACAACCCCTTTTTCACTGGTAGAGTTCGCCACGGTGAGCATCTCTACCCAGGCGAGCATGAAGGCCTGGTGTCGCAGGAGCTATTCGACACAGTGCAGTCGACAATGAAGAAGAACTCCGGTCGTTCCAGCACCCTGAAGGCCTCTCCTGAGCGGGAGTATCTGCTCAAGGGCCTTATTAGATGCGCCTACTGCGAGATGCCCATGTGGGCACAGACCTATAACAGTGGAAATCGTTATTACAGGGAGCACAAGGGCTCACGAGGTGCCGGAGTCTGCATCAACAGCAGTGGCTCCATCAAGTGTGATATCCCAGACGAGCAGATGGGGCAGATCATGAATGCCATCGTATTGCCCGACTCCTGGATGGACCGGCTTCTGGCTAAGATACATCTGGCCGATGAGGTCAAGCAGGTGAACCGGAAACGAACTAGAGTAGAGACTCGGCTCAAGAAGCTGGGGCAGGTCTACCTGGATGACGACAACATGGACTTCGATGACTACAAGCGAAGGAAGAACAAGCTTGAGGACCAGTTGGCTGACCTGGTGGTGCCTGGGATCGACGCCATGAGAGAGGCCGGAAGGCTACTCGAAGACCTGGCTAATCTGTGGGCCAAAGCCAATCCAGGTGAGCGCAGAGACATCCTTATGACCATGCTGGAGGCCCTCTACGTGGATGCCAATGACGAGAAACGCATCGTGGGCATCAAGGCAAAGCCAGCATTCAAGCCTATTTTCCAGCTGGCGGAAACTATAAAGGATAGTGGGATAACCCTGTTGATAGACGCCCCAAATGGAAAAGCGTCAGAAACTAGTTCCGACGCTACTGAATCCAATTCGTGTTCGTGGTGGAGACGGGGGAGGGTCGAACTCCCCGTCCAGAAAACGACTCACGCGAATATACTACAGGCTTAGCCGGAATTTTGTTCTTGAGCCTGCAGCACCTTCCAGCGGGGAGCAACTGCATGCCCACAGCCGATAAATCTTGGGCCCTCAATATCGGCGTCAATCGGGCCGCACCTCGATGTTATATCACCCATTGGTCTCCCTCGAGGAGAAAAGACTATGGATGTAGTCGCCTAAATTAAGCGGCTAGGGCGTACTCTTGTGAGTTGCCAATTAATGTTTTGCCACCTTTTTACGAGGTGTGATGGCGCCTCGACCTGCAATCCTGCGGAGAAAGCCCTCTGTCGAACCCACGCGTCCCCACTTCCTTTACATTATACCACCCCTCGCGCCGTGCTGGTAAGAGGCCTGATTGGCTGTTCGTGATGCCGGAAAGAGGCTTTCGCAGTCGCACGGGTTTCATTGAGCTAAAACTGCGCGGTTTGTCGCGTTTTGGTTGTTGATATGGCCGAGGCTAGTAAATATTATCGCACTCAAAAGATGGGGCCGCGTCAACCCGAACTAATTAATAAGGAGGTACGGTGCTTATGGCAACCTTGCGAAAGAGCGATATGGCCGGGCGCGTCGCTTCAAAGCTGAAAGGCTCGAAAGTACAGGGCGAGGCATCGCTGAACGCCGTGTTGGATAGCATACAGGACGCGCTTTCGTCTGGGGACAGGGTGGTGCTTACCGGATTTGGATCGTTCGAGGTCAGACAAGTGAAGGCCAGGAAGGTCCGGCCCATCAGGGGCGGCCAGGCGGGCAATTTGATAACGGTCCCAGCTCACAAGCGCGTGGGATTCGCCGCGGGCGCCGAGTTGAGCAAAGCCGCCAACTAGCAGCACCAGCGAATATCAGCGTATCAAAGGCGGGTCTGAATGGCCCGCCTTTCTATTTGGGCGATTGCGTTAAATATCGTTGACGCCGCCAGGACCGAATTCCATGCAACTTCGGGGCTGCTGTTGCATCTAAGTTGGGTGTGTTGGGTTCAAACCACATCAGCCGGCAATCTGGACACAACAGCTATTGATGAGTATTCGATTATTTCGAATGGACGATTTGGGAGGCGGTATGAAATTGAATCGTTATGGCTTTGCATTGAGACTGGGTGGGTTGGCGGTGATTTTGTTGGCGGTGGCGTGCAGCGCCAGCCCGACGCCAATTCCAGCTGCTCCTGCTGCGCCTGCCGCCCGGCCGGCGCCGAGACCGCCGGAAGTCGCGACTGTTTCGCCAACAGCCAGCGCCGCGTCGCAACCAACTCCGGCCGCGACGGAATCTCCACGAACCTCCGGCTCGGCCGAGGACGCTGCGGCCGGCGGTGAAAGCCTTTTTAGCTGGGATTTCCAGGAAGTGGACAGCGGTACCAAACCTGCCATAGCCCTCTCGTCGGATGACGTGCCCCACATTGCTTACATGCTCGAGGACTTGAACGGTTTCGTGAAAAGCGCCACCCGGACCGATTCGGGCTGGCAGCCTGAAACGATTGCGGAGGGTTATTTCTATGGGCCGTTGGACATTGGGATAGGTCCGGACGATGTTCAGCAGGTCGCATATCACGATCACCAGGGAGCCACGTTTCAGCCGAACAAGGGCGACGCGGTGCTGGCCAAGAAATCCAACGGAAAGTGGACGTTGGAGGCTATTTTCGATGCGGGGCATGACGGCTGGGACACGCGCATATTCGTGGATTCCGATAGCCGGGCGCACCTCAGCGCCATCGACCCCATGGAGTTTGGAGGTGACGGAGTCGAGTATTATTCCCAGGATGAAACCGGCGCATGGACCGTCGAAAATGTCGGAAGCGGCGAACTGACTTACAAGTGGGCGACCTCGGTGGCCGTGGGCCCGGACGGCGTTCCCTACGTAACATACTACGACCAGAAGAAAAACGATCTGGTGCTGGCCAGCAAGATCGACGGAGCGTGGCAGCTTGAGACTGTTGACAGCGCCGGAGACACAGGCCTCTTCTCGTCGGTGTTGGTGGATGAGCAAGGCGGCGTGCACATCAGCTACATGAAGCAGGAGTCCGCCTCATCCGGCACCGTCATGTATGCCGTAAAAGGGCCGTCGGATGACGCCTGGAAGATCGATGAAATAGGCGGTCTTGACAGCCTGGAGTTCGGGTTCATAGGCGCCAGAAACGTAACTTCGTTGTCGTTGGATGGCGCGGGTAATCCCTGGATAGCTTATACGGATGAGAAGGTTGTCAAGCTGGCTCTGTGGGACGGAAGTCAATGGCAAATCGAGATTGTATTGGATGCCGGGAAGGATAAGCTGGGACAGCTGGTTTCTCTGAAGCTGGATTCTAAGGACGAGCCGCATATAACCTATTTCGTGGTCACGAGCAGCAGGCCCTTGGGCGGCAATATCATGTATGCGAAGGGCGTTAAAAAGTAGCCGGTTGCGCTGTTGGCCCTGCCTGGAATTTCGCCTCTCAAGTTCGTTGAGAATCCTGGGCTACGTCCGGTCGAGCACCTCGCGGACCTTCTTGGCCAAGGCAACAGGTGTCAGGGGTTTATGTAGGAAAACCGTTCCCTCCTGGAGAACTCCTTTGTTGGCGATGGCGCTGTCCGGATAGCCAGAGGCGAATATGACCTTGATGTCCGGCCGGTCGGCCAAAAGACGTTCTGCCAGGTCCTTTCCACCCATGCGAGGCATCACGACGTCGGTGAGCAGCAGGTCTATTCCGGATTGGGCCTCCCGGTCCGCCACCTCCAGGGCTTCCTCGCCGTTTGAGGCCTCCAGGACGGTGTAGCCTTGCTCCCGCAGTAAATCCGAGGCAAAGGCGCGAACGGCCCGCTCATCCTCCACCAGCAGTATCGTCTCCGAGCCTGTCGGCATAACATTAGCTTCGCCGTCAATTCCATTGGCGGATACGGCATCGTCTATCCGAGGCAAGTAGAGGTGGAAGGTCGTGCCCCGTCCCAGTTCGGTGTCGACTTCAATATGGCCTCCGTTCTGGGTGACGATTCCGTAGCATGTCGCCAGGCCCATACCCGTGCCCTGCCCGACCTCTTTCGTTGTGAAGAATGGCTCGAATATACGTGCCTTGACATCATCCGACATCCCTGTGCCATTGTCGCTCACTGAAATACAGAGCCACCGCCGCCGTCCGCTCGTGGAGACTTGATCTTCGGCTGCGTCGTAGTAGTCATTGCTGGTGCTAATAACGATTGTTCCGCCGTCCGGGAGGGCGTCGCGTGCATTAACAACCAGGTTCATGATGAGCTGGTCCACCTGTGTCGGGTCGGCCTTTACCAGGCCCAGGTCAGGCGCCAACGACGTTTCCAGCTCGATGTGCTCGCCGATCAGCCGCCTTAACATCTTCTCCAGGTTGGTAATCATGTCGTTGACGTTGAGGACTTTCGGCTCTATCACCTGTTTGCGCGAGAACGCCAATAGCTGGTGGACCAGGCCTGCGGCCCTTTCGGCGGCCTCGTATATCTCGGAAATACGGTTGTGCAACTGTTTGTCTTCGTGGTTTTTCTGTAGCTCCATCTGCGAGTAGCCCATTATAGGGGTGAGCAGATTGTTGAAATCGTGCGCGACGCCACCCGCCAACTGACCGATGGCCTCCATCTTCTGGGCCTGGACGATCTGTTCCTGTAGCCGCTCACGCTCCGAGTATAGCTGAGAGTTCGCGACCGCCCCTGCTATCTGGTTGGCTATTCTTTCGGCAAGAGCGACGTGGCTGGCCTGGTAGCCATGCGACTGCGCTGACCTGAGATGAAGTACGGAGGTGACTTCCCCTTTCGAAAACATAGGGACCGTAAGAAACGATCTAAGCCCGGTGCGGAATTCATATATCAGACTGGGGCATTCAGATTCGACGGACGCCTCGTGGTCCAGGTTGAGCAGCAAGCTGGCTTGATTCCGGACTACGGTTCCAGTCATAGTGCCTTCCAACTGGGCCACGGCACCCTGCTGACGCTCTGCGATGGCGACGCCGGAGATGTATGTGCGAGTGAAAGTCTGGCTATCCCGATTGACTGTGCCTATCATTATTCGGTCGAAGTGTATCAACTCACGCACCCGCTCGGCGAATAAATCGTAGACATCCTCGATGTCCAACGAGGAGCCCATTATGCGTCCGATCTCGGCCAGAGTCGCGCTTTCGTGGGCCAGCACCTGTGCTTCCTGCTCTTTGACGCGGCGTTCGTGGGTTTCGGCCCTCAGGGCATGGACGGTGCGGCGCAGAGATACCATAACGACAACACCCAGAACTGTTATCACGCCGCTGGCCACCAGCAGAAGGCGCTCGGAATTATGCTGAATGAGTAGAGACCTTCTGAACACGCTGAAGAAGCTTTGCTCCTCTCTGTCATAGAGAATCTTCAGCTCCAGGTCCAGTCTCGGCAAGATTTCGTCCATCCGCGCGTTTAGCGCAGGGCGCATCCCGGGGTCCGCGGTGCGGTGGGCGGTTAAAACATCGTCGAATTCATCCAGAGCTATAAGAAAGCCTGCCAGATTTTCCTCAGCCGGATTGTCCCACCCCGCCTGGACGAAGTGAATGCGAAGTTGGTTGGCCAGGAGCGCGCGCCGCAAATCCAGGGCGTCCGGCGCGATGGTCGGGTCATTGATGTATCGCACAGTCTCAACGCTTAGCAAGAGCGTCTCACGCTGAATATTGGCAAGACTGGTCGTGAGGAAGCTGGATGTCTCAAATGTGCTGGCGTTCCTGGAGCTCTGCAAACTTGAAAGTATTGTTAGAGTAACGATCGTTACCGCGAGCACGCCGATTATCACGAGCAGCACGGTCTGCGACGACGTAAGGAAACCATTCACCCGTTTAGGTTTCTCTTCCGTCACGGGTGCCGATAGAGCGTATTCCGTTGGCAGGGCGTTTTCCGCCATCTGTCCTGTTCCACACACTTCGACTAAGAAAACACGTTCCGATTGCGGACAGGACCATCAACAATTCCGGTCCCAGGACCAGTCATTTTGCAAGGGGACGCGCCTGACTCGTAATGTAGGCGATTCTGTCACACAGTCCGCAATGAAGAGATCGTACCTTGAAACCGCGAATATGGTCACTGGGGAAGCTCTCAAATGCAGATGCCGGACATGGCCTTCCCTTTGGTGGGAGCACCTAATTAAATCGGATTAGCTGCGCAAGAGGGGGCGGGGCTTTAAGTAATTATCTCAAAAAGGCGGACGCATTGTTCCCGCACACCCACCCTGAGGGCTGTTGTTCCTGGGGGTACATCCCCCAGGCCCTCTGCCAGAGGGGGATAG
>JACZVF010000140.1 GCA_022572805.1 Chloroflexota bacterium | reverse complement strand
GGGCCACCGCCTGTCGGAACGCCGCCACCTGTGACACCTGTCCGCCGTTGGCGGTAGGGGATGCCCTTGAGCTGCTCCGCCGCCTAAAATTTTGCTCCACTGGGGCAGCAGTCAACCCACTATCTCTATGCGGATGTCCGATGGCCGCCACCTGAAGTCGGCGCTTCCTCATTTTCGTTGGGAAACGCCGGCTAAATTAGGCTTTTACGTCTGCACAGGATGTTGTGCAGCCTTATGCCCGGTGTTGGCGGCGGGCTACCCAGGCGGTCTTTTAGCCATAGAATGTCAGGTTTGAGACGGCGTCGGGTTGTTGAGCATTTCGAGACGCGCGTGAGGCCCCGTACAAGTTGGACTGACCGGCCCCCTTTCCGGGGTGTGCCACCGAACCCCCCTATTGCAAGACCAATCGTCTTGATCGCAAATTCGCCAACCGAAGCCATCACGACAGCGTTCATGGCCGGCGCCTCCAGGAAGTTCGACCACAATGCGGCCTGGGCGGCATTATCCCCAACAACCAGTATGAGAAACGTTCCGGCTAAATTCGGCCAGAATAATCTCATAGTCTGATGGAACGTCACTCCAGCGAGTAATCCGAAGCCTACGAGAAGGTCGCTTGCGCCTAGAAGATGGATGAAGATGTCTGATGGAATCCAGAGGATGGATTGGCCCATTAGCTCCATTAAAGGGCTGCGGTCCATGATCTTGAGGAGGCCAAACCAGATGAAAATCATCGCCAAGGGAACCCGCACCAGGCCATAGGCATAGTGGCGTAGGGCGTCACTTACTCGAAGGATCATTGAATCCCTGATTACCTCGCGTTGGCAGCCTGCCGCATCAAAGCCTCGGCATTTAACCTGTACGATCTGAGACTGCCAAGAACAAGTGTACCGTCCATTAGGTTTGCTATCGGATTGGGCGCGGTATGCAACAGGGTGTAGACGGCTTCCTACCAAAAACAAATGGTTCCACAACAGAATACAGGCCCGCATAGGCTTATTCGCCGCTATCATCGTCACGGTTAGCCAGTGCGGAAACATGCAAGGTTCGTGATGTTTGGTATGACCTTTGGCATGACCAGGGGCGGTCTGGTCGTGGCGCCCATCGTTGCCCTAATCCTGTTCGCCACCTCACACAGGCCGGCGTACGCCCACATGCGCTGGTTTGTTGACCAGACGGAACATGCTGGGGCACATTACCCCTTTGACCTCACCAGCCTGATGGTCGTTCTCGGGGTTGCTTTATTCGCCGTAGTTACCCTCGTATTTGAAAAGAGCCACGCGTACCAGCAGATCGCCAGACGATGGGAGACAGTTTCTCGTCGCGTTCCCGAGGGTTTCGAGTGGAGAATCGTGGGGCTGTGTCTGGGCATTCTCCTGACCGTCAATGCCGTCACCGGTGTCTTCCTTGCCCCAAACCTCGATCTTTTCGGCGACAACGTGCTTCTGGTGGGCGGTCTGGCCCAACTTGCGGTAGGTCTGCTCTTCATCAGCCAGAGGTCCTTCTTTTTGGGTGGGATATTGCTGATTACCGTTGTGTTGCCTCTGGCCATTGCCCACGTTCCGCTGGGGCTTTTGGTGGATTATTACGTCGAGTTTCTGGCGATTGGATTGGCGATGATGATCTGGGGGGTCCGCCTGTGCCCCCTGGATGGGTCCATCTGCAGGGTCCTGCGGCTGAATTTCCAATTGCTCGCCGATCTGCCATATCTCTTGGTTCGGATTGGAACGGGCATCACGCTGATTGTTCTCGCCCTGCACGCCAAGCTCCTGGACCCGAGTCTTGCTTTAACTTTTCTTGATGAAAATGAGCTGAATTTCATGCCGCTACTGGGATTCGACGGCTTTACGAATGTATATTTTGCGCTATCGGCAGGTCTTGTTGAGCTCACAATCGGCATCTTTTTAGTGACGGGTGTTGCTACGAGATTCGTCACGATTCTCTTTTGTATGGTCCTGGGCAGCACGCTGATAATGCTCGGGCCCGGCGAGTTGATTGGTCATCTACCACTGTTCGGTGTGGCCGTTCCATTGATTCTTCGAGGAGGATCCGGCAGGCTGCATCTACGGGAGTCCTCGACCGCAGGCCGAATACGGGCTTCCAGTCCGGCAGCGGCAACGTAACTGTGCTTCCGCTGTCGCCAAATCCGGTAGGCTTGACCTGAACAACTGGACCCGGCTCATTTGCATGTTCAGGGGGCCCCAACCGAAAGAAGCAAGGGGAGTGAGACCTCCCACCGGAATACCCTCAATCCGGGTGGAACGCGCCGACTAACGCAACAGGCCCGCGTTAGCTGGAAACCGTGACGGTTAAACCCGGAATCTTCTTCTGTATTCGGCCCATTGTGCGCCAAGTAGTGTAGAAAGGTGTAGCCCAGACGTCGCCTCGCGCTACGTTGGTGGCAGTGTCGTCGCCACGCTCGTTAGCACCCAGCTGATTGCTGTCCGAGTCCATTGCCAAAAATGCACAGGGCCTGCCACAGTACACGTTGCCATCCACATCTGCCTTAACCTTCCCGCCGCCGGGAAGGCCGGGGCTCGCCTGGGCCTGCGAAGAACATGCAGCCGTCGGACTTCACCGCTGCGCCGGTTGGCCTGGAGCCGTCGTCTGAAACAGCACCTGGGGGGATTTGACGAACGCCAAAATGACTTCACATATCTCGGCGTATGCGGATGGCCCTGGGCACAACTTGGCGAACTTCCGGGTAGACAACATGCGACGCTCTGCGGAGAACGAGCTACCACGCATTCAACTACTACCCTTTGGCCAGAAAGAACTTCGGCGGCGTGAAGACGGACCTCCGCTGCCGCGTCACGGACAAGCGCTACGATGTGATCTCGGGCCTTTACGCGGCGAGAGAGCTTGCAGGCATGGCCGGCGGCCACATCAACGGCAGGATCGGACTTGAGGGCACCATGCTGGGACCATGTCTGTTCAGCGGTAGGGTGGTAGCCGGCGCTTGGGCAGCATGCGAGGCCGGCTACGGCGACTGGTATTCCGGCACCGCGACGCGTGATTAAAGCCCGCATCCGAGGCGCCTGTACTCAGTAACTTGAGAGGAAATCCAGGGCCAGCGTGTTGAACTCCTCCGCCTTTTCCATGTGGGGCCAGTGGCCGCACTGATCGAATATTTCCAGCCTGGCGGCCGGCATCAACTTCGAAGTCCGGTAGGCATGGGACACCGAAAACATCGTGTCCTGCGCACCCCACACCAGCATGATGGGGATGCCCAGTGCGCTCAATCTGTCCGACAGCACGAATTCGTCGCGGACGCCTCGCAGATTCACCGTCCGGCGGAGGGTCCTTACCACTGCCTCCTTGGCCCCGGGCATGCTCCGGATGCGGTGCATTTCGTCCACCAGGTCCTGGCTGGCCTTAGAGCGGTCATAGAAAACGCTTTGCAGCATCTGCCGTGTCCCACCCAACCGATGCGATTGGAGAATATTGCCTACAAACGGCAGTGACAGGAGCCGTATGAATGGCGGCACCTCCTTGCCCAGGCCGGAGCTGCCCACGAGCACAAGGCTTGAGACCAGGTCTGGATACTTGATGGCCATCATCATGCCCAACGCGCCGCCCGCGGAGTTGCCGATTACAGCAGCTTTGCTCAGGCCCAGTTGACCTGCCGCCTTACCCATAACGTCGGCGACGTCCCATGGGTAATAATCGACGTCTGGCTTATCCGAGTCGCCGTGGCCCAGCACGTCGAACGCGAATACCCTGTAATGCCTGGAAAGGGCGGTCATGTTTCCCCGCCAGGTGAACACCGCAGACGCCAGCCCATGGTAAAGCATCACAGGAGACCCCTGTCCGGCCTCCACGTAGTGGATGTTGATTCCGTCTACTGTAACGTAACGAGATTTTCCGGACAGGCCATGCATTGTCGGGTGAAAATGCTCCCCAGATGTCCAAATGACGATATCATTGAGCAACAGCGATTAATAAGAGCATACCACCTGAAATTGGCGAAATGACAAGTTTGAAGGTCGCCGGTCTGCCGGCCTTGGTGAACTGGCGCCATCGCACGGAGCAGGCGGCGGACCGGGGGTGCGAGACCATGACGGCTCAATCTACGACGGCCGGCCTGTTCGGTCGGCCCACTTAACCGCCACCAAGATTCGCTACCTGGCTATGTATCCGCCGTCGATGACCAGCTCGGTGCCCGTGATGAACGAGGCATCGTCCGAAGCCAGAAACAGCACTCCGTTGGCGACCTCTATCGTTTCGCCGGTGCGCCGCAGCGGAGTCAATGCCACATGCTGCTCGCGCATGGCCGGGTCGGACCGCAGCGATGACTGCATAGGCGGCATGAAGCCAGGGTGTACCGAGTTCACGCGAATGCCCTGGGGCCCGTACTTGACGGCGATTGCCTTGGTGAATATGCGGACCGCGCCCTTGGACGCGTGGTACGCCGGGTGACCTCCCTCGCCGCCAACGAAGCCCATAATGGACGATATGTTGACGATGGAGCCCCCACCGGTCTTGAGCATCTCCTGAATGGCATACTTGGTCCCCAGGAACACGCCGGTCGCGTTGACATCCATGATGCGCCGCCAGCCGTCGGTATCCAGCGGGTCGGAGACCAGGCCGCTGCTCAGGCCGGCGTTGTTCACCAGGATATCCAGTCTGCCGAAATTGGCCACCGTCTGCTGGACGAGACTCCGCCAACTCTCCTCGCTGGTAACGTCGTTTTGCACGAATAAGGCCCGGCCTCCGGCCTCGGCTATCTGAGACTCCACTTTCTTGCCGTCTTCCTCATTCATATCCGCAACGACGACGCCGGCGCCCTCTCTCCCAAAGAGTCGGGCCTCTTCCGCGCCCATGCCACGGGCAGCTCCGGTGATAATCGCCACCTTGTTTTCCAGTCGCATTAGCCCGCCTCCTACGTTCTTACCGAGTAGACGCTCGCACCTGCGCACAAGCTATCAATGGCGTAAAGTCCGGAATCTTCGTTCCCGCCATTTTGGCCTACATGCCTTAATTTGTCTACCGACGTCCGGCAAGGGAACCAACCCGACCGAAGGCCGGCCATGGCTCTCGGCCTTTCCGCATGCCTTCGTCCTGCGAGACCATGCAGGCCAAATTAGAAGCCGGTTGACGTACCAAAAACGGTTGAGATTTCGCGCTACTCGTCGAGGTCTTCCACGTGTTTGACGGTATCACCAGATTGTTTATTCCACGAAAAGCTGTTAACGTATTCAGGCGTTGTCCTTCGCCTATTCATATATTCCGCCCATACTTCCGAGGGCGTTCCGCGCCGGTAAACCAGCGCAAGCACACCACAATTGCATAGGCCTCATTCTACGCGCTGTGAGAGTTCATCAATGAAATTGGTCTTCATCGGGATATTCGCTGCCGTTTTTATGGCGGCGTGCCTACCGGACGTCGCAACGGAGTTGTCGGAACAGGAGGCCCGGGCGCTCATCGAGAGAGAGGTACTCAGTATCTGCCAAGGCAGAAGCACCAACTTCATTTCAAGCATACTGGCCTCCGTGGATAGGTCTGAGGCCGTGACCACCAGAGACTGGTGGGTATTCAAAATACACATGGCGGGCTCGGAAGAGCCAAAGGATACGCTGGTCTTCCCCTCCAAGATAGTCTCCGGGCCGTTCATAGTAGAGTTGGAAACGCGGACCTGCGGCTGACCCGACTTCCGATCAAGTAAAGGCATCGGCCCCTCTTCGAGTTTGAGAGGGGCCGATGCCTTTTTCGTCCTACCCCATAGCCTCTTTCGCCCGTTCGTCCCGCGTATCAGACATGCGGCCGCCTGGATAATCAGCGCCGTCCGGCCATTGTTCGCACGCCCGGTATAAAGGGATGCCCCGTTGATAATCGACCCACGCAAACCTGGCCGATAAGCCAGACGCAACTCAAGTCACGGGCTCAATTAACCAGGGTTGCATGCAAACTATGTGAGAATGGAAATCTGGGCCTGGATTACAAGCGACGCTCATCCGCCGAGGCGGAAGGTACTCGCAGGTGTTCAACCCAGGCCCGCAAATACAAGGCTGCGGAGCCACACCGTGGTTAGCTCAATGTTACCATAGCGGCACAGCGGGTGGTAGCATGTGTGACACCAGTCCGCGAGCCGATTCGGCGCTTATCAAAGACAAAGGAACAGCACATGGGCAACACATTCGGTCACCTTTTCAGAGCGACGACATGGGGGGAATCTCACGGCGATGCCGTTGGCGTGGTGGTGGATGGTTGCCCTCCAAAGATGCCGCTGCAGGTGGAGGACATCCAGAAAGAGCTGGACCGCAGGCGTCCAGGCCAGAGCGAGATTTCCACGCAGCGCAAGGAAGGGGACCAGGCCGAGATCCTCTCCGGGGTGTTCGAGGGCAAGACGCTGGGAACGCCCATCATGATCGGCGTGTGGAACCGCGACGCGCGCAGCCGCGACTACGAGCACATGCGGACGACGTACCGGCCCTCCCATGCCGACTACAGCTACGACGCCAAGTACGGCATCCGCAACTGGATGGGCGGAGGCCGCGCCAGCGCCCGGGAGACTATCGGGCGCGTTGCCGCCGGCGCCATCGCAAGAAAGTTCCTGGCCTCGGAGTTCGGACTGGAGATCGTGGGCTACGTGAAGCAGGTCTGGCAGCTAACGGCGGAGGTGGACCCCGACACCGTGACCATGGAGGACGTGGAGTCCAATATCGCGCGGTGCCCCGACCAGGACATGGCGGTGCGGATGATCGAGCGCATCAAGGAGGCCCGCAAGGACGGCGATTCTCTGGGAGGCGTCGTGGAATGCGTGGCGCGTAACGTGCCGCCGGGGCTGGGTGACCCTGTGTTCGACAAGCTGGAGGCCGACCTGGCCAAGGCGGTGCTTTCCATGCCGGCCTGCAAAGGGTTCGAGGTGGGCTCCGGTTTCGGGGGAGTGACCATGACCGGCTCACAACATAACGACCCGTTTTACAGCGAGGGCGGACGAATACGGACCCGGACGAACAACTCGGGCGGCATTCAGGGCGGCATAAGCAATGGCGAAAACATCATCATCCGCGCCGCCTTCAAGCCCACGGCAACCATCATGAAGCCCCAGGAGACGGTTGACGTGGACGGCAACCCGACTATCCTGGAGGGCAGGGGACGGCACGACCCTTGCGTTCTGCCCCGCGCAGTGCCCATCGTGGAGTCGATGATGGCGCTGGTGCTGGCCGACCACGCCCTAAGACAAAGAGGTCAGACGGGCAATTTTTAGATATCAAGCTGAGCGATTTTGCGTATTCGCAAGTGCGTGAATTTCGTTCCCATGTCACTGGGACGTGTTTGGCCAAAAAAATCA
>JACZVF010000139.1 GCA_022572805.1 Chloroflexota bacterium | reverse complement strand
TGGCCCCCGAGAGGCCCCGTTTGGGACGGGTTAGGCAAGTCGGCCAGTGGCGATTTCTTCCTGGTGGAAGCAAAGGCCCATGTTGCAGAATTGGTCTCCCGTGCAACCGAGGCCAAGGAGCCCTCACTAACGAAAATTAAATCCAGTCTTGAAGCCGCCAAGGCCTTCATAGGGGCCAAACCTGAAATCGACTGGACTACCAGTTTCTACCAATACACAAATCGACTAGCCCATCTTTACTTTCTTCGGCAACTGAATAACGTTCCTGCGTACCTGGTCTTAATATACTTCATCGGCGACGACGACATGAATGGGCCTAAATCGAAAGACGAATGGAGTTCGGCCATTCTGCTTCAGGAGTCGTTTCTCGGTGTACGCCGGCACAGACTATCGGACTACATCATCCATGCATTTTTCGATGTTGGGGACATTCAAGCCACAATAAGCCCGACCACTAATTGAACAAAAACGCAACATTATGCAGATGAAGATAAGAGTCCAGCCCAAGGCCGGCCGCAACGCCATCGAGGTCGCTGGCGACAAGGTCACTGTGCGGGTTACTGCTGCCCCGGAAGGAGGCAAGGCCAACGATGCGGTGGTGGAGTTGTTGGCCAAGAGGCTTGGTGTTGCCAAAGGCCGGGTGAGCATCGTACGCGGTCACAAATCGAGGGACAAGACCGTGCTGATAGACGATGTGACCCTGGAGGAGGTCCTTGCCATCCTGACTTCCGGTCACATTTAGGTCGATATTAGCCGCTTGAAGATCTCCTGAATGGCACGAATCAAGATGATTCCTATCATTGGCGATAGGTCCAGCGTACCCATGCGCGGCAGGACGCGGCGGATTGGAGCCAGAATCGGCTCCGTTATCTGAAAGATAATAATTCTCAGGGGATTCGTTTCCGACAGGTTGACCCAGGAAAGAATCACCCTTCCCAACATGGCCAGGTAAAGGACCGTCCCCAGCGTATTCACGAACGTTAATAGGATTGCTGCCAAATCTAGCTCCCCAATGCTTTAGACTTCTCATAGGCGGCTGCTATGCCGTCGAAGACCGCAGTCCGAAATCCGCCATTCTCGAACGCCCGCAGCGCCTCAATAGTCGTCCCGCCCGGCGACGTCACCATGTCCTTCAAATCGGCCGGGTGGCGGCCCGTCTGCTTCACCATCTCGGTGCTGCCCAGGACCGTCTGCAGGACCAGTTGGCGGGCCATGTCTCGGGCCATGCCCAGGTACACTCCGGCGTCGATCATGGCCTCGATGAAGAGGAACACGTAGGCAGGGCCGCTGGCGCTAAGGGCCGTTGCCATATCAATCAACTTCTCGTCCGGTACGTAAACCTCTTCGCCCAGCGTCCGCAGTATCTGCGACGTTGCCTTCTTGGCCGACTCCGGCACGCTATCGGACGCCGTCCATACGCTCATGCCACAGCCTATCTGGGCAGGAGTATTGGGCATAATGCGAATCACCGCCTTGTGCATCAGACCGTCGGTCAGCGTCTTCATCGTGGCGCCGGCGACAATGGATGCCACGGTATGCTCAGGCCTGAGCGCACTCTGCAGCTCCGGCAGCAAGTGCGGCAGCACCTGCGGCTTCACGGACAGCACAATCAGTTCCGCGCCTTCCAGCACATCTGCGTTACCGGCGTATGCCTTCAGGCCGTACCTCTCTTCCAGCTCGTCGCGGCGTTCCGCCACAGGCTCACCGACCCTCACCTCATCAGGTGAGGCGATACCGCCCTCAATCACGCCACCAATGATGGCCCCGGCCATCACCCCTCCGCCAATAAACGATATTTTCATGGTTTCCTCAGCTTTCAGGTCTCAGCCATCAGCCTTCAGCGATAAATTCTGATAGCTGATCGCCAATTGCTGACTGCCTTTTATGGCAGCTTGCTTTCACTGGCCAAGGATACGGCGACCTTTATGCACTCCAACATGCTCGTGGCGTCGGCGATGCCCTTGCCCGCAATATCGAAAGCCGTGCCGTGGTCCACAGACGTTCTGATGAACGGCAGTCCAAGGTTTACGCTGATACTCATGGAGAAGTCGTACACCTTGATTGGAATATGCCCCTGGTCGTGGTACATGGCCAGCACCGCGTCGTACTTGCCGTCAATGGCCTGGGGGAAAACGCTGTCGGCGGGCACAGGCCCGGTGGCGTCGATTCCCATCTCGCGGGCCGCCTCCACCGCAGGCGCGATGTGGTTGGCCTCCTCGTCGCCGATCAGGCCGCCGTCGCTGGCATGCGGATTTAACGCGGCCACGCCTATGCGCGGGTTAGGGAAGCCCCATTCCTTAAAGCATTCGTCCGTCAACTTGAGCTTGGCCAGCACGTTGTCCTTGGTCACGTAGTCGCAGGCGATCCTGACCGACTTGTGCGTTGTCAGGTGCACCACCCGCAAATTGCGGGCTGTGAGCATGGTGGCCACCTCCTTGGCGCCGGTCTGCCTCTGGAATATCTCCATGTGGCCGATGTCCGAGTGGCCCGCCAGCTTGCAGGCCTCCTTGTTAATGGGCGCCGTGGCTATGGCCTGGACCTGCCCGGAACTGGCCAGCTCTCCGGCGCGCAGTATCCACTCCACGACGGCCCTACCAGCCTCGGCGGATATCTTGCCGGGCTCAATCGAGCCGTAGTCCAGGTTCTCCAGGTCCAGCACATCGATGGTGCCGTGCTCCCCCTTCACGTCGTCAATGGTGTGAGCGAGATTGGCCGACCCCGACGCGCCGATAAGCCGTAGCGCATCGCTCATGGCGGCGGTGCTGCCCACCACGAATGGCCGGACGTGGTCGTACACCCACTTATCTTGGAGCGCCTTGGCGGTAACCTCGGGGCCTATCCCTGCGGGGTCTCCCATGGTGATGGCAAGAAGGGGTCTGTCGGGCATGATTCGTCCTTTGATATTTTGATATGTGTTTCGCTTCAATTTGAGACACTGGGGAGTTGGCCGTTGCCGACCGGGTTTCATTATAACCCCGCCGTATCGCAAACACGAGGGCGGAATGGTGCCTGCGGAGCCATCTTGGGGCCGGACAAGTTAGAGTCATCAAACTACAACTTTTGTTATCTTGCTTGGATTGCCGGCATCTTAAAGATATGTCATGACAATTCCTGGTCTTTATCGAGCCTTCTCAGATGTTAACTGTATGCGCACTTTATGTTTGCTAATAGAGAATTAATTGCCATATTGTGTTTATTAGTGGAAATGCTTATTATTGCAAAACTTCTCGTTATCGTTCCCAGAAGGAGCTGATTTGGCATTCGTACGAACGGTCCAATACGAGGATGCAGCCGGAGAAATGAAGGACTGCTATGACGCTATTCTCAGGCATAACTTGAGGGTGCCTAACCTGCATGCGGTTAGTGCTATTCGCCCGGAGATTATGGAAACGCTGGCCGCCCATCTTCGTGCGGTCATGAGCGAAAGATCGGGTCTGACAAGGGCTGAGAAGGAGATGGTCGCCACGGTTGTTTCTGCCCTCAGCAAATGCCAGTATTGAACGATAGAGCACGCAGAGGCTCTGCGTGAACAGGAACCTGAATCCCGGTTGTCGCGACAGTTCGGGGAAAACTACCGAGATGCCGGGCTAACCGTGAAGCAGGTAGCCATGTTGGAGTTTGCCGATTTCCTTACCGTTACACCTTCCAGGGTATCCCAGGCACATGTGGACAGCCTGAGGGACTCTGGGTGGAGCGACGAAGATGTCGTCGACATTGTGCACATCACCAGCTTGTTCAACTACCTGGTCAGGGTCGCGGATGGCCTGGGAGTGGAGTTGCCTCCGAATAGAGGCCAGGAAGAGATAACCCAGCAGTTGTCCTTCCGCGATGACATTGTCCTGAAGCCTTTCGGAATCATCGCCTGACTGATGTCGCTGTCTGTCGCCTTTGTTTGCGTACGTGGATTGCTCGTTATCCAGAACTAACGCCACTCGCGAGGCTTGGGCAGCCGCCCCGGAAGCTCCATGCCCTGGGCGTGGGACAGTATGATGCCGAAAGACCCGTTAAGCCGGGAAATCTCCCCCCGGACCAGAATCACCCGGCAGGACAGCTCCTTCTTGAAGCGCTGGAACACGTCCGGCCAGACCGTCACCTGCACCAGGCCGTACTCGTCCTCTATCGTGATGAAGTAGACGTTGCGGTTGGGGTGCTGGCTAATGACCCGCCGCCCCACCACGGTAACCTGTTCGCCCTCCTTTAGCTCCCGTATCTGCGCCGTGTTCATGACGTGGGCCGGCATGTGCGGTCTGAACTGCTCCATGACGTGGCCGGCAGGGTACATTCGCATGCTCTCGTACTCGCCCACCATCAGCTCCCAGTCGTCCTGCGCCGGCAGCTCCGGGATATCCTCATACGCCAGCGCCAGGTGCGGCTGACGTCGGCTGGGACGGTCGTACAGCCCGGCCTCCCATAGGGCAGACCTGCGGTCACGCGACAGGCCGTCCAGCGCACCGGCGTTGATCAGCGCCTCCAGCGCCTGCGGCCGAATAGACGTGCGCCGCACGAGGTCGCCCACGCTCTGGTAAGGGCCGTTAGCCTCGCGCTCATCCAGTATGGTGGTGGTAAGGCCAGGGCCAACGTAGTCCACAAACCGCAGGCCTATGAGCACCCCGCCATCGGCTATGCTAGCCTTCTCGTCGCTGCGGTTGATATCGGGATTCAGGAACTCGACACCGTGACGCCGCGCATCCTCCTTGATAGTCTCCAGCGGGTAGAAGCCCATGGGCTGCGCAAAGAGGTAAGCCGAGTAGAACTCCAGCGGATAGTAGCGCTTCAGGTACGCCACCTGGTACGCGATAACCCCCCAGGCATAGGAGTGGGACATGGGGAACATGTAGTTGGCCGTTACCTTGTTTAGTATCTTCAGCGCCGCCTCTTTGGACACGCCGCGCTCGATGGCGTTCTCCAGGAACCGACGCTGGAAGTTCTCTATCACCCGGCTGTTGTTCTTCTTGCTCACGGCCCGCCTGTACTCGTCGGCGTCGGACTCGGACACGCCGAACACGACGCTGATGAGCTTCACCACCTGCTCCTGCCAGACAATGATGCCGTAGGTATCCTCCAGGGCCAGGGCCTCCAGGTCATCATCGTACTGCCACGCCTCGCCGTTTCGCCGCTTGAGGTACTGGCTGGCGCCTCCGTTCACACCAACGCCGGGCCGGATTATGGCCACCTGCACGGCAATGTCGTCCAGGTTTTTCGACATCATCCTGGGGCTGGTCTGAATCTGCGCCTGGGACTGCAGCAGGTTGCAGCCTATCGTGTCGCCCTTCTGGATCATCTCGTAGACCTTGCGGTCGGTATAGTCGATGCGGCTCAGGTCCAGCCACTCGCCCGTGCGCTGGTCGATCCACTCCACAGTCTTGGCGAGCTGCACCTGCACCGGGTGGGGCAGCACGTCGAACTTGGCGAAGCCGGCCGATTCGATGCCGAACCGGTCCCAGTTGATAATGTCCCTGCCCTCCCGCACAGCAGGTATCACCGGCACCATGTCGATAAGAGGCCGGGTGGAGATGATCAGGCCGCCCACGTGCTGGCCCAGGTACTTGGGAAAGCCCATGATGGCGGAGCCTATCTCCACAAAGTCACGCCACAGCGGATTGCTCAGCTTCTCCTTGAACTCGGGCAGCTTCTGAATCTCCTCGAACAGCGTCCCGGCGTGGCGTATGTCGATAAGGCTGACCAGGCTCTTGGCATCCTCCTCGGCCAGGCCCAGCGCGCCGCAGACATCGCGGATGACGCCGGGGATCTCGTAACGGACCAGCATGCCGGTTATGGCCACGTGCTGCCAGCCCCACCGGTCCGAGGCACGGTCCAGGATCTCCTTCTGCAGCCAGGGCTGGAAGTCCAGGTCGATGTCCGTCACGTCGCTGCCGCCGTCGGGCAGACACCTGTCCAGGGGCAGCTGGTACTTCAGCGGGTCGATGTGCGACAGGCCAACCAGGTACCCCGAGAGCAGCGCCACCGACGAGCCCCGGCTGGTGCCCGGCGGCTGGACCTCCAGCGGGACCTCGGGATCGGCCAGGCCCTTCTCTATCATAATCTCCCGCGCGAACTCCACCAGCTCCCGGTAGAGAAGCAGGAAGCCGGCCATGTTCCGGTCCTTTATCCTGGCCATCTCGTCGTCCAGGCGCTCCTTCACCTGGGGAGTGATGCTGCCGTAACGACGCACCGCGGCGGCGTCGCACAGCTCCCTCAAGTAGGTCTCAGCCGTGTGGCCGTCGGGCATGGGTGGTGTGGGGTAGCTGTAGCCCAGGTCGTGAGACAGGTCGAAGGTGCACCTTTCGGCTATCTTCACCGTGTTCGCCACCGCCTGTGGAGCCGTGCCGAACAGCCGCGCCATCTCCTCCGGAGACTTCAGGTAGAACTCGGCGTTCCCCAGCAGGTGGTCGTTAACCTCCGTCACCCTCTTGCACAGGCGGATGGCCGTCAAGACCTCCTGGGCCTTGCTCCTGTCAGATATGTGGTAGAAGACGTTATTGGTGGCCACCGTCTCTAACCCCACACGCCCTGCCAGCTCATTCAAAAAACGGTCGATCTTCTTGTCGTCGAACCAGAAGTGCCGCTGCAGCTCCAGGAACAGGTTCTCCCGCCCGAACCAGTCCGCGTACTCCGCCAGCGTCTCCTGAGCCCTGCCCACCTCGTCGACGGACAGCAGGCCGGGCACCGCCCGCTGGTGGCACCCCACGATGGCGATAAGGCCCTGAGCATGCTCAGGCAGACGCTCCGGGTTGAGCGCCGGCGACAGCCGGTCCCCGTCCCGGTGGGCGTAGGTCAGCAGACGGCACAGGTTGCTGTAGCCCTGCTGGTCCTTCGCCAACAGCGTGATGCAGCTTCCGCCGCGCAGTGTCAGGTCCGCGCCGATGATGGGCCTTATCCCAAAGTCGCGCGCCGTCTCCACCCAGTCCCACACGCCGCAGAGGTTGTTGAAATCGGTCAGGGCGCAGGCCTTGTAGCCCAGGTCGCGGGCCCGTGTCAGGACCTCCTCCGGCGAAGAGGCCCCGCGATAGAATGAGAAGTTGCTGCGAAGGTGCAGCTCCACGTAGTCCATGAGATTGCCTAAAGTGACTGAGTAACTATCTCAAAAAGGCGGATGCCTTGTTCCTGGGGCATATCCCCCAGGCCCTCTGGACTCCCCCATGACGATTTTGAGATAGTGAATTAGGAGTACGACTGCTTGAACCAGCCGGCGCCGTCCATGTCCTTGAAGACGGTCTGCCGGATGCCGCCCTCCAGGACCAGGTCGTAGTACCGCCGGTGGACAGGCCTCACCATCGACCAGTTGTCGTTCACCTTCCACATGTTGTCTATGCGGAAAACCCGCACCGTC
>JACZVF010000138.1 GCA_022572805.1 Chloroflexota bacterium | reverse complement strand
GCCCGCCCATGGGCCCGCTCCAGGTCCGGGCCTGCTTGGCGCACTCCTCGGCCTGCCGCTTGCTGCTGGACGTGCCCCTGCGCTGGCCCTCGTCCAGCGTGCGTCGGTAGCTGGTCAGGCCCTCAGGCACCAGGCTCAGGCGGGAGGCGATGTTGCGCCAGTGCTCTTCGGTATCTCTAGGCATAATGTCGAATGTCATGCGGAGGCTCTGGAATGGGCTGCCCAGCACCCGCAGGTTGCGCAGGTGCTCGCCCGCATCGTAGATGTCCAGGTCAGTCCGCAGGTCGTCCAGCATGACGTCTTTGGCGATACGGTCGCGCTCGTTCTCCGGCTCAGCAGCCTCCAGCGCGGCGACGGTCTCGCGGGCCAGGGCTGCGTTGGCGTCGGCTCCCTGCGGCGAGTAATCGGACATGCGGCCGTCGTGGCCGGGCACGCCCATGCTGGTGGCGCTCACCGGATTCTGGGCGGCAAATCGCTCCACGTAGTCGTCGGCGATGTCGTATATCTTCATCTTGGATGGTCCGGCAGAGCTAGTTTGCTGAGGCATTAGCCGAGGTCTGCGTGACTTTGGGCGGGGTGCCGTCTTTATATTCCCGGCCCCTCTCTGTGGTGGTGCGGTCCTTAACGAACTCCATGATCGGCACGCCGTACCCACAACTGGTCATCGTCTTTTCCACACTAATTTCGATGGCCTGTCGCTGGGGCAGCGAGATGCCTTCCGCCGGGCTGCCCAGCAAAAGGTCTGCTATAGGCGATTCGTCCAGGGGTGTGACCTTGGCGTGACCATAGAGCCTCACGATTGCGGCATTCTCATCGAATGTGGAGACCATCACGGTGATGGGGCCGCCTAGAGATGCGTGGCGGGCGGTCTCGTTGCCGCTGCCCTTATAGTCGAGAAACGCCACGTGGTTCCTGTCGATGATGTGTAACGGCACACCGCCCTTGGGAGAGATGTTGACGGCTCCCTCTCCGTCCGGACCGGGACTGAGGTCAGGGCCGGTGCTGGCCACGAAAAACAGCGGGGCCGTTTTTATGAGGTCTGCCTGCTGGTCGGTGATGGATGGATAGAAGCGAGCCACTGGTGTCACCTCCTGTGAAATTCGGCCCGATTTGCGAGGCTGTGGGCCCTATATTACATTACCAGTTGCCGAGGAAGTTTTTGTAGATGCCGCGGCCGGCAAACTTGGCTTTCGGTCCAAGCTCCTCTTCGATGCGCAGCAGGCGGTTGTACTTGGCCGTGCGCTCCCCACGGGCAGGCGCGCCTGACTTGATCTGGCCCGCACTGGTCCCGACGGCAAGGTCCGCGATAGTCGTGTCTTCGGTCTCACCGGACCTGTGGCTGATGACAGCGTTCCAGCCGGTCTCCTGGGTGAGCTTTATGGCGTCCAGCGTCTCGCTAACGGTGCCGATCTGGTTCAGCTTTATGAGAACGGCGTTGCTTGCGTTCAGCTCGATGCCCTTCCGTATGCGGCTTGCGTTGGTTGTATACAGGTCGTCCCCAACCGACTGCACCTTGTCTCCGAACCGGTCCACCATTGCCCGCCATCCGTCCCAGTCCTCCTCGGCGATGCCGTCTTCGATGCTGATGATTGGGTAGTCCCGAATCCAGCCCTCGTACATGTCGAGGAGTTCGTCCACGGAGTACTCCGCCTTCTCAAGCGGCAGAACGTATCGGCCGGAACCATCTTTCGAGTACAGCTCCGACGCCGCAACGTCCAGGCCGATGAAGCACTGAACGCCCGGCGTATAGCCCGCCTTCTCGATGGCGCTCACGATCAGCTCGGCCGCCTGTCGATTGCTCGTCAGGGCAGGTGCGAATCCGCCTTCGTCACCTAGTCCGGTGCCAAGGCCCTGTTCCCGAAGGCTCTGGGCCAGCGTGTGGTAGATCTCTACTCCCGCCCGTATGGCCTCCGAGAAGGTGTCGAACCCTGCGGGGATTACCATGAACTCCTGGATGTCGGCTGAGTTTTCGGCGTGCCTTCCGCCGTTTATGATGTTGAGCATTGGCACCGGCAGCGTAATGTCCTTGCCGCCGCTGAGGTAGCTGTAAAGAGGCATCTTCTCGCCGGCGGCAGCCGCCCTGGCGACGGCCATTGAGACCCCGAGAATGGCGTTTGCGCCCAGACTGGACTTGTTTTCAGTGCCGTCCAGCTTCAGCATCATTTCGTCGATGGCCTGCTGGTGTGTTGCAACCTGCCCCCTGATGCGGGGAGCTATGCGTTCGTTGACGTTGGCGACGGCCTTGAGAACGCCCTTGCCCATGTAGCGGTTACTGTCGTTATCCCGCAGCTCCAATGCCTCGAAAACGCCCGTGCTGGCCCCCGAAGGCACCAGTGCGCGCCCGCTGCTGCCGTCGGACAACGTGACGTCGACCTCCACAGTTGGGTTGCCACGGGAGTCCAGGACCTCCCTGCCACGTACCTCGGATATTTTGCTCATGTGCCTTCCGCCATCTGATGAAAGGGAAATTAATGCGTCTGTTGCTCAAGAGACGTAACCCTATTCTCGGCCGCCTCAATCGCCTTATCCACGGCGTCGGCAGGACTGGAAGCCATAACTATGGTTTTGTCCGTCTCTCCGTTTCGCGATAGGCCCCACGTCTGGAGTCCAATAACGGGGATCCCATCGCCAAGAGCATGCCCTATCTCCGACAGGGTGCCGAACGCCCCTCCGACTGCTATGGCCGCCATGCCGGTCTTCACCACGATAACGTTTCTGGCGTAGCCCATGCCGGTCAAGATGGGTATGTCGACCCACTGGTTGCCGTCGTTGGGATCGTTGCCGGGGAGGATTCCAATAGTGGTCCCTCCCGCCGATTTCGCGCCCCTGCATGCCGCCTCCATGACGCCGCCCAGGCCACCGCACACTACCGAGACGCCCCGCCTTGCCAACTCGGCGCCGACCCGCTCCGCCAATTCGGCAATGTCCGGCCTGGCGTTCCCCTCACCGATGACCGAGATTATCAAGAAATACGTCCTCGAAGTTCGCTGTCTTGTTTGCCACTTTCGCAACGCAATGGCGACTCAATTATATATCATGGCTAAGGGGGCTTTGGAATGTTGGGTCTGGTCCATCTTCAGGCGTATCGCGCGTTTGATGGGGACACTATCTAGTCGAAACCATCAGTAATAGTAGTTTCGAAGCAGCGGAGTCCAGGGGGCTGCAGCAGAGATTGGCGAACTCACAAGATAAATCGGACATGCAGCAAGAGCTGAGCCGCGAAGATCACTACTTCGAGACGGGAGACGGGACCCGTTTGGCTTATTACGTATGGAGCCGGCGGACGCCGCCGCCGTGCCGAGCGCTGGTCCTCATACTGCACGGCATCGGTTTTCATGCCAGGCCCTATGAAGTGGTGGCCCGGGGAATGGACTTGCAAGACGCGACGTTCGCTGCGCTAGATTTTCGTGGGCACGGGCGTTCCGGCGGGCCTTCCGGCGAGCTGCCGCCCACCGCCAGGATGATTCAGGATATCGAGGACTGGGTGGAGCATCTGCAGGCATCATTTATAGGTGTGCCGACTTTCCTAATCGCAGAGAGCATGGCGGGCCCCTACGGCACGCTGTACACCCTGGACAATCCAGGCAGTGTGAACGGCCTGATATTGGTGGCCCCGGCCGTGGTCCCGAGCTGGCGGCAGGCCCTCGTTAGTGGTTCCATTAGTGACCTGACGTCTCTGGTTACCTCGCCGACTTCACCCTCCATCGACCTGTCCGGCCATCGCCCGCGGATGGGTTCAAACGACTCGGCATTCGCAGAGCTCCGGATTAGTGACCCGGACGCAATTCATGCCGTGAGTCCCCGGTACATTCTAAGGATTGGAAAGACCATTGCCCAGTTGATGACGCGTCGGTCGCTGACCACTGACGCCTCGGTACAGATACTTCACGGAGATGGCGACAAGGTCCTATCGCCCGTTGGCTCCCGAATCCTGTATCACCGGCTGAAGTCGCCTGACAAGAGCCTGGTGATTCTGCCTGGCGCCAACCACATTCTGTTTTGGGATCAGTACAGCCGCGCAGTCTTCACCATAATGAGCAACTGGATTGCAGGCCGGACTTAGTAATCATCTCAGAAAGGTGGACGCCTTGTTCCCGCTCGCCCACCATGGGAGCTCTTGTTCCTGGGGGCACTTCCCCCAGGCCCTCTGCCAGAGGGTGAAACCCCCCTCTGGACTCCCCCACGACGATTGGGAGATAGTGACCTAGAGGACGGACCCGGTAGCTAACATGGACATCCTGCCTGCCGGGCCATTTTGCACGTAGAGAAATTTGCGTAAGCTGGCTAAAGTAATTTATGTACGTCAATATCGCCGACAGGTAACTGCATCACAGGGATTTCGCCATGATTGTGCTAATACGTAACATCTTCGGCCGCAGGCCACGTCGCCGCAAGGCCGACGGAAGCCGCCAACCAACGGTGCTGATTACGGGGGCGTCGTCTGGTATTGGCCGCGTCACGGCCATCCACCTGGCGGAGCGCGGCTTCCACGTAATCGCGACCTCTCGCTCCCTGGACCGCCTGGAACCTCTGCACAACGAGATGGTCGAGAGACGGCTGGCCCTCACCCCCGTGGAGTTGGACATCAACAAGAACGAGGGCGTTAACAGGGTTATGCCCGGCGTCATTGCGGAGCACGGCCCCATAGACGTGCTGGTCAACAACGCGGGGTACGGCCTTTGGGGCCCTTTACAGACCCTGTCCATTTCGGAGATGAAGACCATGTTCGAGACTAACTTCTTCGGTGTGGTCCGAATGATCCATAGCGTTCTGCCCGGCATGATCGAGCGGCGTGACGGCGTTATCGTTAACGTCAGCTCCGTGCTGGGGCGTATGGGCACGCCCTTTAACGGCGCCTACGTCTCCAGCAAATTCGCGCTGGAGGGCATGAGCGAGTCGCTAAGGACCGAGGTGAAGCCCTTCGGGGTCAAGGTGGCGCTGGTGGAGCCTGGCCTGTTTAACACCAACTTCCAGCGGAACATGGTCACGGCGGATGGTGTAGACGGGCAGGAGACGGTCTATACGCCGCTCATCAAAAGGTATCGCAAAAACCACGACCGCTTTCAGAGCTTCGGCAAGGACCCGATCAACGTGGCCAGGGTAATACACTCCATCATCGAGTCACGCAATCCGCCATTCCGAAATCCCGTTGGCGTGGATGCCAGGGCGGGTATGTTGGGAATACGGTTGCTGCCGGAGAAGCTCTACTGGCCGCTGCTGGACAAGGCCACGATGCGTTAGCGAGATTCGTTGCCGACATGCGGGTTACCTAGAGCTCGGGTTCCGACTTCATCGTGCCTATGTATGGCAGGTTGCGAAACCTCTCCCGGTAGTCCAGGCCGTAGCCGATGACGAACTTGTCCGGGACCTGGAAGCCCACGTACTTCACCGGAACCTCCACGACCCTCCGCGCTGGCTTGTCCAGAAGTGTGCAGACCTCCAGGCTGGCTGGTTTTTTGCCGCGCAGGTGTTCCAGTATCTTGTTCAGCGTTTGCCCCATGTCAACGATGTCTTCGACGACAATGACATGACGGCCTTCGATTTCCAACTGAACGTCACGGGTTATCTTCACGTCCGGATGGCCGTAGCCGTGCGGCCGATGCACCGCCATTAGCCCGATCTCCGCATCCAAAGTAATCTGGCGCATCAGGTCTGCCAGGAACGGGAGCACACCTTTGAGCACCCCCACCAGGACCGGCCGCTTGCCCGCGTATTCCAGCGAAATCTGCTTGCCCAACTCGTCGACCCGCGCCCGAATCTGCTCCGCCGTGAACAGTATCTCGCCGACGTCCTTATGGCGGCTCTCTGGGGGTGATTCCGCCTTCGCAGGACTTGATTCCAATTCCGACCCTCCTGCCTACTCTCGATGGCGCCCATGTTATCACCGTCGAGTGCTATTTGTCCTCGCAGGGTATCGCGTGGATCAGGGCGTCCCTGTGGTACCATTCCGGGTAACGGCATCAGCCATTGCGGCACTGGGGCTTCGTTGGGTGCGCCGAGATCAGCGGGCCAACGCCACCTCCGTTGGAAGAAGACATGAACGTAGGCGTGTGCAAGGTCAGGTTAAGGCTTCCTGAGAACCAGAGTCTCAAGGGCAAGCGGCGGGTAATCAAGTCATTGTCTCAACGCATCCGCAACAAGTTCAACGTTTCGGTAGCGGAGGTGGACGACAACGAGAGTTGGCAGATCGCGACGCTGGGGATTACCTGCGCCGGCAACAACGCCCGCCATGTCGATGAAGTCATAAACAACGTCGTGTCGTACATCGAAAACAGCCGCGAAGACCTGGAGATTATCGACACCGAGCAAGAGACAATATCGGGGTTCTAGTGAATAGTCGTTAGTATTTAGTTCTTAGTATTTTGAAATTGTCATGCAGGTGTTGAAATAACAAATCACTAAGAACTAGCAACTAAAAACTCAAAACTAGCAACATGGACGTTTACTCCTTCTTAAGCGAACTGCAGAAGATGCCCTGGTACGACGGGCAGATAGTTCATCACGAGAGAATTCCACCCAGGGTGCCGCTGCCAGGTGAGCTTGAAAGGCCCCTGCCTCCCAAGCTGGCTGCCGCTCTGGAGGCCACTGGCGTCAACGGACTCTACCGGCACCAGACGGCGGCAATCGACGCTCTGCGCCGGGGCGAGAACGTCATCATTGCTACGCCGGCGGCCAGCGGCAAGAGCCTCTGCTACCATCTGCCGGTCCTGGAGGCGCTGCTGGAGGACCGTTCCGCCAGGGCCATGTACATCTTCCCCACCAAGGCGCTGGCCCAGGACCAGCTGAAGAACATGGAGAAGCTGATTCCCGAGGGCAGCCGGCTGCGGCGGGGCATCTTCGACGGCGACACGCCAGCCTCGGACAGGGCCGATATCCGGCGTAACGCCAGGCTGCTCATCACAAACCCGGACATGCTGCACCTGGGCATCTTGCCCAACCACCGCGCCTGGTACCAGACCCTGCGCAACCTTCGCTACGTGGTCATCGACGAGGCCCACATCTACCGGGGGGTGTTCGGCTCCCACGTGGCCAACGTTCTGCGCCGCCTGCGCCGCCTGTGTCGCCGGTTCGGCAGCGACCCGCAGTTCATTCTTTGCTCGGCCACCATTGCAAATCCCGGCGAGCACGCCGAGCGCATCACAGGGCTGCCCTTCACGGTCGTCGACGATGACGGCTCTCCCTATGGCGGCAAGGACTTCCTCTTCTGGAACCCGCCCATGGTGGATATGGCCAAGGGGACCCGCCGCAGCACCAACACCGAGTCGGCCCAGCTATTCTCAGAGCTGATACGCCGAACGGTACGGACGCTGGCCTTTGTACGCAGCCGGCGCACGGCCGAGCTGCTTTAC
>JACZVF010000137.1 GCA_022572805.1 Chloroflexota bacterium | reverse complement strand
CAGGCTCCACCGAGGGGGCGGAGCTCCTGGCCCATGAGCTCACCCACGTTGTGCAGCAAAACGGCAGGACCATACGACGCGCGGAGGGCGACGACGAGGAGAGCGACAAGAGCTTCATGCAGACCCTCAAGGACGAGGGCATCGTCGCCGCCACCGGCCGGCAGATCACGGCGATCGAAGATGGCATCAGCGCAGGAGTGCAAGTGGCCGAGGAGAAGCTCACCGGATGGCGCAAGGCCATCGCAAATTGGTGGGATAGCAAGGTCATGTCCAAGTTCCCATGGATAGGCACCTTCCTCAAAGGCGTCGCCGGAATAGTTGTGAATCCGCTCAAGTTGGGCTGGAGCGGCGTCAAGCTGGTCGTCAAAATAGGATGGTTGATCCTGAAGTCGTCCCTGACGACGGTACTCAGGAATTTCGGCAAGCTCCTTGACTTCGCCCGGGCGCTATTCGGCGACAAGGACTACGAAAAAGTTGGGCTTTTTGAGGACAGCAGACCGTGGAAGGCCGATTGGGACAATATTCCGGACAAGGTGGAGCAAGGGAAGACGGCTCGTTGGTGGGGCCTCGTAACAGAGGTGATCGGAATCTGGGGCAACAACCTCCGCGATTGGAGCGGGTGGATCTCCATTGTCACTGGCTTAATAGGCCTGATACCGGGCGCACAGGCCTCATTGGCAGTCGCCGGCATGGCGGCAGCCATAAGTGGACTGGTAAGACCTATCGCCACCAGTGCTACAACATTGGCGTCCATCATCAACTCCATCGACTGGGGTATGCAGAGCTATTCGAGCAGCGGCCCGGAGGACGAACAGGCGGAGCTTGCAATATCAGCCAAAGAGCGCGCCAAGCGCACAGGCGGGCGATTGCTCGGGGACGTACTCGGTATGGCAGCCATGGGTCTAGGAAAGGGAATTGTGGGTGACCCGCTACATCCCGACGCCAGCTTCACGGAGACCGTGGCGAAAGGCTCCAGCACCACGGAGACGCTTGGCTTGGCGGAGTACGGCGGAGACTTTGGCACCAATTTGAGCGCCCTACAAACAGGCCAGGACATGACAGTGGCAAACGAAGCGCTGAATCGCGGAGCCGCGACTGCGGCCAAGGGTGTTTCGGGTGACGTAACCAACATCGGCAAGAAGGGCGTGGCGAAATCCACCGAGTACTACTACGCCGAGGATGAAGAAAAGAAGGAGATGAGGGGCGAAGCTCAGGAAGCTTTACGCAAGAAGGGCGAGGCTCTGCTAGACAGTCTCATCAAGGGCCTGCAGGACGTTCATGGAACGCTGGGCGGGATCGCGCGTGTCCTGACAACCACGGTCAAGATCGTCGTGGATATCGTGGGCGGCCTAGTATTGGTACTGGCCGGAATCGGGGACATATTCGCGAAGGCCGGCGCCAAAGTCATAAACAAAATATTCAGTCAAGGCCTTACGTGGGACTGGGCCATGTTCGACGGAGCAAAGGCAGGTTGGGCTTACGTCAGGGAGCACTGGGTTGACGGCGCCAGGGATTGGGTGAATGAAAAGGTAGATTTCATCGACGGCCTCATCACTCGGATGCGGGAGAACAACCCGTTCAAGAAGAAGCCCGAAGAACCCTCGGAGTAGGTGCGAAGCCCTCATGTATAGCGAAAGCGTTTTGATGAGCCAGAAAGAGCAGACCATATCCAACCTGGTCATGAGCCTGGCGGGCGCGGGCTTCCTGATAGGGACAGTCGTGGGCGCGGTGTCCGCCTTCCGTAGTAGCGGCCAGGCCGGGATAGTCGTCGGCGTGGAGGGCCTGTTCCTGGTGATGGCCTTCCTTCTACCCGTGGCGCTGGTGTTCGCCGCCGCCCGCAACTGGCGCTCGTGGCAGGCCATGCTACGCGCCGACGCCGCCGAGACCGTGGGCCTGATGATCGGCATAGGCGCGTTCGGGTCTACGCTGGCCATGGCCGCCTTCGTGCTGCCGGTGGTGGCCTTCGCGTACCTGCTGCGCCGCGTAGGCCCCTGGGACCTGCTTCCCGACGTCTACGCAGCGCTGGCCTGGCAACAGTTCGGCATCGTGTTGCTTGTGACTACGGCTACCGCCACCCTGCTGGGCGCGTACCTACACCAGAGCAGTAAAAACTAGGGCGTGTTCTATTTGATTCGCCGTGCCTGCCGTATTACTCTTGGCGGGAGACCATTTCCTGGTAAGCACAGGAAACCAACGCGGCAAAACCAGCACCATCCCCAACGAGCTTCCGAACCTGTTTCATTTGAGGGAAGCTCCACGTACGTTAGTTAAGGAAACGATATGCCGGAGCTGAACACATTCCAAAATTACTTTGCGGAAGAGTTCTACGATGATTATCGGGACGGGTTGCTGACCCGACGCCAGTTCATACGGCGCATGGTCTTCGTAACGGGCAGCATGGCAGCCGCCATTGCCACCATGAGTCTGCTGGGCTGTTCGCCATCGGAGCTACCTGCGCTGTTAGACGAGTTGCCTCCGCCTGTACCATTGGGTGAGCTGGCGCCAGTTCCAAACGCCCGGAGTCCGCTATCGGTGCCGGAAGGCGACCCTGCCGTCGCAGGCAGCCGCGTTGCCATTGCCGGCGGCAACGACCAGATAACAGCGTACCTGGCCCAGCCGTCCGAAACCGGCATTTATCCAGGCGTCCTGGTGTGCCACGAAAATCGGGGGTTGAACGCCCACATCGAGGACGTGGCCCGCAGATTCGCCAAGGCCGGCTACGTGGCGCTGGCAATTGACTTGCTGGCGCGAAATGGCGGCACCTCCGGGCTAGACCGTGACCAGGTGCCGGGGATACTTAGCAATACACCGGAAGGACAGCATGTCGCAGATTTCGTCGCCGGGTTCCGCTACATGCAGGGCCTGGATTCTGTAGACGGCGACCGCATTGGAATGACTGGCTACTGCTTTGGGGGCGGCATTACCTGGCGCGTCGCCACGGCCATACCCGGGCTCAAGGCGGCGGTTCCATTCTACGGTCCGGCGCCTGACCTGGCCGATGTGCCCAATATTCGGGCTGCCGTATTCGGTGTGTACGCTGAGCAGGACAACCGAATCAACGCCGGCAAAGACGCGCTGGAGCAGGCGCTAACCAACGCCGGAACGACGTTTCAGTTTCGCGTATACCCCGGCGTCAACCACGCCTTCCACAACGACACCGGCGGGCGTTACGTTGAGACGCAGGCCACGCAAGCCTGGCGAGACACCCTGGAGTGGTTTGGTGAACACCTGTGAATTCCCATATAGACGCTCCGGTAGGCTTCCCTGGGCGTGGTCCGAAACCTGCGATGCAGCGATTCCGCAGCGACGGCCTGGTAGGGTTTTGGCATCTTGCTTGCCTGGTGACCACCTCTGCGGCCAATCTACCAGGCCTTTACCTGTACCAGAGCAGTCAAAACTAGGGCGTGTTCCCAAGCCGAGCAGGGCACAACGAGGAGATAGATGCAAATGGAGCTTCGGCTCATAAACGAGGGGGAGCTGGCTGATTACAGCAAGGCCCTGACACGTGGGTTCGGACGACACTTCGATTCCGAAATATTCGAGGCCTACCGCGCTACTATCGCCAGTTCCCGTGCCCTGGCTGCCTTCGACGACGGACAGACAGTAGGCACAGTACTGTCGTATCCGTTGCAGATGTACGTGCCGGGCGGGATGCTGCCCACCACGTTGCTGGATTCCGTGACGGTGCAGCCCACGCATCGCAGGCAGGGCATTCTAACTCGTATGGTGGACTGGCTGATGAACGACTTCCATGATCGGGGGGAGATCCTGTCCTGCCTCGGAGCCTCCGAAAGCGTGATATACGGGCGGTTTGGATATGGCCCGGCGTCGCTACAGGTCGATTTTACGCTTGAGAGGCCATACGCCAATTTCAGCCACTTCCCTGAAGTTAATGGGAGGCTGAGGTTCGTCGAGAAGCCCGAGGCACGAGAGCTGTTCCCTCTCATTACGGAACGCGCCTGCTCCGAAAGGCCGGGATACCTGAGAGGCAGCGACAAGCTGTGGGACGTCTACATAGCCGACCCGGAACCGAGCAGAGACGGCGCCGGCGCCCTCTTCATGGTGGTCTACGAGGACGATGGTAAGCCCGACGGCTACGTGACCTACAGGATTCGCGAAACCACCGTGATAGTCCACGAGCTCATGCCCGTCACCAGGCAGGCCCACGCCGCGCTGTGGCGATTCTGCTTTGGCGTGGACCTCATGCCCACGACCTATGCGCCCAAACGGCCCGTAGACGAACCGCTGCCGTGGATGCTGGCAGACCCACGCAGGCTTCGGCAGTCGGTGCGCGATGACCTGTGGCTGCGGCTGGTTGATGTCCGCGAGGCCCTCGGTCGAAGGACCTATGCCGCCGAGGGCCGCCTGGTAATCGAAGTCGTTGATAGTTTTTGCCCTTGGAACGAGGGCCGCTACCAGCTTGACGGCGGACCAGCCGGAGCGGACTGCAAGCCGACTACCTCCGAGCCGGACCTGCTATTGTCCGCTGCAGACCTGGCGGCGGGCTACCTGGGTGCGATCTCCTTCACGAACCTGTGCATAGCGGGCCGGGCCGAGGAGCGGAAGCAGGGTTCGTTGGAGTTGGCCGACGCGATGTTCCGCCCGTCCCAGGCCCCCTGGTGGCCCAACGAGTTTTAGGGGGTCTCGGGGCGGCTGGCCACGAAGTAAATCGCCTGACGCCGAACTAAGCCGGCCCCCGATGAGCGCCTGAAAATTACGGGTTTGTGTCAGGCGGTTTCGCTATGCTGGAATGTCCTCAAACAGCACCGTGATGTCGTCGTGGCCTGACGCGCCGTCTGGAATGGTGTCGCGGAACTCCGCTGTTTGTACATCTCCGTCGCCGTCGGTAGCCCTGACCCGGAGCGTGACCGGCCCTCTCTTAGCCGGGGTGTACTCCATGGTCCATATCACCCATGTGTAGGCCGAGAGCGGTTCGCTAATGTAATCCACAGACACCCAACCTTCACCGCCGTCGTCGCTGATCTCAACGTCACGTATGCCTCGTTTCCCGGCGAATGCAACACCTCCAACAAGCACGGAATCATCGAAAAGTTTGCTGCGATGCCAGGGTATGTCGAACCTCGAAAAGGTCTTGACGTAGGGCTTATCTGTCCAGCCGCGTCGTTCCCAAAAGCCGAGGTAGTCGATGCTAACAGGCTCGATGGCTGTCATCCACTTGACCTGCTTGATTCCAAAGAAGCCCGGCACGATGAGGCGCGCGGGGAAGCCGTGTTCGTCGGGAAGCGGTTGGCCGTTCATTTCGTAGGCTACGATTACCTGCTCCAGCATTGATTTTTCCAACGAGATGCTCTCCGTGTAGTCGTCGTGGGCTCGGAATAGTATGTCCACCACCCCCGGCTGGACCACCGCCTTTTCAAGGATGTCCCACAAAGGCACGCCACGCCACTTTGCGTTGCTTATCAGGTCGCCCCCTACAGGATTGCTGATGCACTCCAGGGTAACGAACTGCTCCACGGAAGGCATCGCTCGCAGCTCATCGAGGTTGAGGCTGTAGGGTTTCTCCACCAGCCCTCCGATTTCCAGACGCCATTCGTTGGCGTTCACGCTGGGATCGATGATGTTCTTGGATATTACGTAGAAGTCCTCGTTGGGCGTGATTTCCGTTGAAAGAATCGCCATGCCGGCGCCAGAAAACCTACCGGAAACAAGCCTGGAAAAAATGGGCCGCACGACGAAGTTGACCCCCAGCAAGGCCAGGACTCCGAACAGTCCCCACGACGCCATTTTGGATAGAAACACACGCCTTTCCTCAACGTACCCGCTGCCGTCGACCACTTCACTATGAGAGAGATACCCCAGCACAGCACCGTATGTTGTGAAGCTGATCAATGCCACCATTGCAAAGGTCGTTCCGCCCCGGCCCACGTCAGCCCCGAAATACCCACCGCCGAAAACCGGAACGGCTGCCGTCATGGCGATTAACCAGAGGCCAACCCCGAACGCAACTGCCCAGAGGCCTCTGCCCAGGTTTTCCAGCTCGCGAAGTTGCACCAGACCGATGTAGGCGACTCCCGAGAGGCTCCCGATCATGATTTGCAATATCAGCAAACCGACAAACATGAGCGGCTTCGCGGAGAATGAAAGGGTTTCCAGCAGAAAATCGACGGCTCGCCCTGGAAGAAAGGCGGAGAACCAGTCGGCCGCAATCTCCGTCAACGAAGGCACGCCAAAGAGGAAGCGGAGGGCAATCATCACCAGAATCATCGCCGCTGCCGCCTTCAAGCCGGCAATAAGGCCATGCTTCACAATCTGGTCACGGGGTCTGACCACGTGGCGTCGGGACTCGTTCACCGCTCATTTGCCTTTTGAACTGGGTTGCTGAATAAAAGTTTCAGCCGTCACCGGTATAAAACCATAACATAAACCGTGGCGCGCATGCCTTGCCAGACCCTGGTAGGAGGCGCATTTATTGATCTTTCGGCTGGTACGGGCCAGGGGAATTGGCATCGACATTTCTCATTCTTATCTGCAGCCGCAAATATCGCATACAATGGCACCAAGAAAAATCGGAGGATATTTATGACGACCACTCCAGGTACAGAAATAATAGAACTTGAGACCGGTGTATATGCCCGCCTGCATGAAGGGCTCACGAATGCGGGGATTATCGTAGGCGACAACGGGGTGCTGGTAATAGACTCGCTTCGAGTTCCGTCCTTCGCTCGTGATCTAATCCAAGATGTTCGCCACATCACAGACAAGCCCATCCAATATGTCATCGACACACATTCCCACTGGGACCATACATGGGGAAATGAGGAATTTCCTGAGGCGACGATCGTAGGGCATGAAAATTGCTATGCGGAAATGGTGGACGTCGAGTGGAACCGGCAGTGGCGAGAGAAGATAAATACCGCAAACGACCCCTGGTCGGCGGAGGCCCAGCTTGTGGATATCACACCTCCGAACCTCACATTCGAGACCAGCATGCGATTGTTTTTCGGCGGCAGGGAAATAATTTTGAAGTACTTGGGAAAAGCTCACACCAGCGGAGATATCGTTATCCATTTACCTGCGGACAAGCTCCTCTACACGGGGGACATCGCTCAGGACGGAGGCGTCCCATATCTCGGTGACAGCTATCCGGAGGAGTGGCCGGAGACCGACAATCGACTGGCTGAAATTCCTGTAGAGCGATTCGTTTCCGGCCATGGCCCGGTTGGGAATCATGCAGCCTTAGAGGGCGCACGAGACTTCATTCATAACCTGGTTCGTGAGGTCAAAAGTGCTATCCAAGAGGGTCAAGACGAGGCGACGGCGAGCGCGTCCGTAATCGACGCGTTGACCCCTGAGTATGGTGGCTGGCGAAGCTTCGAACGCCTGGGAGAAACCCTCCCGGTTGTGTA
>JACZVF010000136.1 GCA_022572805.1 Chloroflexota bacterium | reverse complement strand
TGTATTCCTGTTCGCAGTAATGTCCCTGGCCGTGCTGCTCATTCCCGCATTTTTCGATCTTAAGAACAGCGAACCCGAAGTCAATCGTTACGCCGCCGACGAAAACGCCGAGGGCACCTGGGGCTAACGCTACGGACTCGCCACCTGCTATATAACGTGTTCAACGACACCCTTTCGAATCGCCCGGCAAAATTCCCGGTGGCCGTCGTCGCCGACAGCGCGGCGTCAATACCCACCGAATGCCTGCACCACCCGCAGTTGTCGATTGTCCCTATGCGTCTCACGCTGGATGGGCGGTCCTACCTGGACGGCAAAGACCTCTCGACTGCTGAATTCTATCGGTTGCAGAGGTCATCCAACGTCGTTCCCTCCACGGCCGCCCCCTCGCCCGCCGATTTCCGGCAGGCGTTCATAGCTGCTTCGGAGGTGGCGGAGGCTGTCATTTGCATCACCGTCAGCTCTCGTTACAGCTCCTCATCGGATGCGGCCAACTCCGCGGTCGAGGAGATGTCCCGGGAGTACCGCGATACGGATATACACGTCGTGGACTCGCAGACGGCGGGCGGCGGCGAAGGCCTGGCCGTTCTCGAGGCGTTGCGAGCGGCGGAGGCAGGCCTGTCCCTGAACGAGGTGGACAAAAGTGCCTGGGCTGTCATTAAAAGGGTGCGGTTGGTGGCAATGCTTGACACCCTGCACTACCTGTGGAAGGGCGGCCGGGTGCCCAGACTGGCAATGGCAGGCGCTTCCCTATTGAGGATCAAGCCGATATTCGGACTCCGACTTGGAGAGGCGGAGGGCCTCGCTCGGCCGAGAACCAGGCGGCGGGCGATGGGCAGGCTGTTGGAGTACGTCGGCGGGGACGCGGCCGCCGGACCAGTCCACGCCTGCGTGATGCATGCCGATTGCCCCGACGACGCCGAGGGCATTCGCGCGAAGCTGGAAGAGACGTTCGACTGTCGGGAGCTTTACATCAGCGAGCTCACGCCTGTGCTGGGCGCGCACATTGGCCCAGGCATGGTTGGCATCGCATGGTGGAGCGAATAGCTTCGCAAGCCGCGGTTGGCCCGGTGGCATTACAGGCCGGCATGAGTTTCCCATGATATACGCCTCATGGCCGTTGGCCTGCGCCCCGCCTGATTCATTACCGAATATGATAAGAGTCTTGTTTATGTCAGGAATTTGTAAGGCTCCGGTCAGGAATACAGGTGTGGTTTGGGGGTTTAATGGGATGAGGAAGCGGCTGATTCGATTGCAGTAGGCGCACAAGTATATGCGGCTTACTCAACTCGCAGCGGGGAACGCGATTATCAGCCGAACAGGTCCACTCGTCTGGCCGGATTTCCGGTCAAAGAAGAGGCTCTCGGTACCCCGCCGGGAGCCTCTTTCAATGCCCACCAATTCGCCGAATAACGTCACCATGTTCTCCCGTCACGCTCTTTGACGAAGGCAATAGACGCTGATACACTCGCCAAAGCAGGAAGGTTTTTGCACGTTATTCAGGGCACTTAACCTGGGCGGCATGCTGCTCAGGCAGCCCTGTATATCGGGGAACGTTTGATACCAGGTGATTTATGGCGAGTATTACCGAACTGGGGTTGGAAACTGCTAAAAGGTATGGCACGGCGCTTTCTCACAGCGACTTCCGTACCCTCTGGACCGCGAACATTTTCGCCGGTGCGGCAGCCTGGGCGCTAATCGTGTCCCGCGGTTGGCTTGTTTTTGACATGTCGGACGGGGCCACGGCGTCGCTTTGGGTCGGAGTCGTCACCTTCGCCGCCATGATACCCCGCGTGCTGGTCACTCCCTTCAGCGGCTACCTGTCAGACAGGTTCGACCGCAGGGTAGTGCTGCGATCGATGTTCGGGATAAACCTGGTGAACAACCTGGTATTGGCCGTCCTGGTATCCACCGGCAACATAGAGATTTGGCACCTGGTGGTCTTGTCGCTGGTGAACGGCTCGGCCCGGGCCAGCCAGATGCCGGCGGCACAGGCCCTGATACCCAACCTGGTCCCCAGGCATACTCTGATGAACGCTATCGCCTTGAACCAGGCGACGATGCAGGGTTCGCGGTTGCTGGGTCCGGCCGCCATATTACCGCTGATGCTGACCACAGGCATTGAGGGCGCGTTCTTCCTTTGCACAGCCTTCTACGCGGTAAGCCTGGTGCAGGGCTTTCGCCTGCGCACCGAGTCCACGGGCAAGGTGGACCGGCAGCGAGGACTGGCCAGCAACCTGGCGGAGGGCTTCATTTACTGCTACAAGACCCCCCACTTGAGGGCCTTGATATACCTGACGTTGCTGCATTGTGGCCTCACCATGTCCTACGAGTCGCTGCTTCCCATTCTCTCCCAACAACGTTTGGGCGCCGAGGGCGCGGGCGTGGCAACCCTCATGATGGCGGTGGGCGCCGGCGCAATGCTGTCCTCGGTGGCGCTGGCCGGAGTGCGATCGGAGCTAACCAGAGGCCGCACCTTTTTCTACATGGGCATCCTCAGCGGAGTCGCGCCCGCCATCTTGGCGGTATCGACCACCATGCCCATGGCCCTGTTGGGAGCAGCACTTCTCGGGGCCAGCACGGCGGGCTTCATGACCCTGATCCACACTATGATCCAGTCCACAATTCCAGACGGAATACGGGGAAGGATCGCAGGTGTGTACTCCATTCACGTGGGCGGCACAATGGCCATACTCAACCTCGCCAACGGTGGACTCGCAGATTTCACCGGCGCGCCACTGATATTCATTGTGGGTGGCGTCATCTTCATCATCGCCATGGCCGCCAGCCTGAAGAGCTTCTCTTTGCGCAAAATCTACACTGCCGGCCTCAGCCCGCAGCTACAGGCGGTTGCCGACTAGGTAGGCGACAAGCGAGGTCCGGCCATGACCGGCAGGCATACGAAGCAAGAGATCGGGCAGAAGTATAACGACTTTGCCTCTAAGTACGACCTGGCCGAAGCCATCCCCGAGCTTCTGGGCCTGAGACGCCTGCGCAAGAGTCTGCTGTCTCAGGCTGAGGGTAATGTTCTGGAGATCGCCGCCGGCACCGGAAGAAACCTGCAGTACTACCCCACGGGCTGCAACATCACGGCTATCGATCTCAGCGAGGGCATGATGGGGATAGCCCGAAAGAAGGCCTCGGACCTGGGTATAACGGTGGACTTTCACTACATGGACGCCGAAGATTTATCCTTCGAGCAGGACAGCTTCGACACGGTGGTGGACACGCTGAGCGCCTGCACATTCCTGGACCCCGTCAAGGCTCTGGGCGAGATGGCCAGGGTATGCAAGCCCGGCGGCAAGATACTGCTGCTGGAGCACGGGCGGAGCAATCGCGGTTGGCTGGGCCGGTTCCAGGACTGGCGAGCCGACAGCCATGCCAGGCAATTGGGCTGCGTCTGGAACAGGGAGCCTCAAGACATGGTGCTGGAGGCAGGCCTCCTGGTCATCTCCGCAAGGCGCAGCTTCCTGGGCATATTCCACACCGTCGTGGCGTCGCCGCCGACAGGTTGATTTGCGGATAACCGCAGGCTCTCTACCCGCTGAGGCAGCGAGCATACGCACTAATCAATGGCTGGCCCGTAGACGCGCACGGCCTGGTTCGCATTCTCCCCGTCGAAGTGCCTTTGCCAAGCACCGCAACGGCAGCGGTTCTTCGCCCTCCGCGAATCCGCATCAGGTCGAGGCTCCCGATGGTCCACGCGGCTGCGGCGTCTATGACAAATTTGCCACGCTCAACGCCTTGGCAGTCTACGCAATCCCCGGTGACAACAAGTAGCGATTCCTACGCGTCCTTCAGGGCACGCCGAGCGTAAATGAGCCTGAGCAACACCACCAGGTTGGCCAAAATCGCCAATATTATTAGTGTCATGAAGCCCTGACCCGTCAACGCGCCAACCATGACGATTAGTAGGCGAACATCTCTGGAGGCTACGGACGTGATTCCCCTGTCGAAAAAGTTCCTCGGAACGTGATCGATGCGGGCGCGGGTGTAAGTGACTACAAATGTTCCCGCCAGGGCCAGGAAGCCCGTCGTCCACACATAAACGTCAAGGCCTTCGCCCGCCGACTTAGCCGCCCAAATGGTGAGCCCCAGCAGAATAACCGCATCCGCATAGCGGTCGAGGATGGCGTCCAGGAAGCCGCCAAAGGCGCTGGTCATCTTCTTGGCCCGCGCAAGATCCCCGTCAACGCCGTCTATTATGGACGATGCCTGAGCAAGCAGAGCGCCCGCAATATGGTACCCGTACACAAAGCTGAAGAATGAACCAACGGCTACGCCCAGACTGAAAATCGACACCTGGTTCGGCGTCAAGGGCGTGTGAGTCAGCGCCCGCGCGATAGGACGCGACACACGTCGGTTCAGGTGACGTGAAACGAAGCCATCATAGACGCCTTCCATGGATCTCCCTTAACATCTCGCCGGCGTTCCTCAAGTCTTCAATAGTGTCTACATCTGCCCAAAAACTGCCGCTCACGTCGCATGTGGCGAAGGCCTTGCCCGTCAAGCCGGACAGCAAGACCATTTCCGTGATGCTCACGTCGATTCCCTTGTTTTCCATCAACGCTTCAATTGTCGCAAATACATTGCTTGTCATCTGAAACACGCCGGTGTCAACACAGTCCCAGATAGTCAGCTCCTTGCCAAGATCTGCGATGTAACCGTTCTGGCCAAGCAAAACCTTGGTGGCATCATCGATCTGAGATGAGTGGCACGCCTCGGAATCCACGCAGAGCACACTGCCCCTGTGGTCCTCGGACAGCAGTGTGCGGATTATGCTGGGACTTATGGCATGGTCCCCCATGCACAGAACGAATGAATCACTTCCGACAAATGATCGTGCCGCGTATATCGATAGTGCATTCCCCCCGTGTTCATAGTGGTCGTTGTAGATGTATGTCAGGGATGGATGGCTGACCTTCAGGGCATTCTCCACTACCTCATTCAAATAACCAACCACAATGGCAATTTCGGTTATGCCGGCCGACGCCATCGCCTCCAACGGATAATTGATTAGGGGACGTTCGCCCAGGTCCAGCAATACCTTTGGAGTCTTAAGGGTTAGAGGACGCAGTCGTCCTCCGTCGCCGGCGGCGAGAATTATTCCTTTCATAGAACCTCCTCAACGTCTAGCAATAACAAATATTGCTTCTATTTGGCTTCAAAGCGCCGCGACAGCCATTCCGCCACGGGAAGGGCGCGCGCGTCGAGCCTAGGTGTGCTACGAACCGAAATCAATGCCCAAAGGGAGCCACGATTGCAGGTGTCAACCGAGGCACGGTGAATGGGCCGGTCGCAAGTGTTCCCGCGTAATGCAGGCGGATTCGTGCAAATGAATGGGGTCTGGCAGGTCTCTTGAACCCCTTCTGGAATTTACAGTGTACCAGATTTCACAATTGCACCTAATTTTGGCTGAATTTACCTGCTATGGCTGTGGCTTGAGGCATTCCAACTCCAGACTTGACAAGCGCGAAGCCACACCAAAATGGGAGGCCATATTTGGTAGAACGAGACACCTGCCAGTGACACGTCACACGCCAGAGCCATAGCACGGCATGAAAGGCAATTCCTTCTAATCTGCGTCGCTCTGGCGGTATCGCAACGTCGTGGGTCGCCCGGCAATGTCCCAAACCACGGCCACGGACATCCTGCATGCGTGGAGAGGTCGCGAAGGCGCCGCCAACCACACCTATACGGGCGGGAATCGCTTGTGCCAGTCGGTGGCCTGCTCATAGGCGTGCGCCACTTTGAGCGCGGTCGCCTCGTCGAAGGGCCTGGCCGCGATCTGCAACGCCAGGGGCAAGGGCTTCTCCCCCTCCGTGAAACCGCAGCAGGTCGACAGCGCGGGATTCCCGGCACAGCTGTAGAGCCCCCTGAAGTTACCTTCTTTCAACACGTTTGCCGCCGCCTCTTGGCTACGAATTCCGGGCGTCAGGTCCATGACACCGGCAGGCGACGACGAGGTAGGCTGAATAAGCACGTCATAGGTCTCGAAGGCCTCCAATACCTGACGGCGTACCAGCGCTCGGGTCTTCTGGGCCTTATAGTAAGCCTGTGCCGGTATAATCTCTCCGGTCATGAAGCCCACGCGGATGTTGGGGTGAAAGTCCTGTGGCCTTTCGCGCACCATACTGGGGTTCAGGCTTACCCTTTCTACACTGGTCAGCACTCGCATGGCCACGCCCGAAACCGACGCTAGCGGCAGCGAGACCTCGGTCACGTCGGCGCCTAGCCGGCGCATGACATCCGCCGCCTTGAGAACGGCGCTTTTGACGGCATCGCTCACCCCCGAGTCGGCGTTTACCAGCTCCTTTACCAGGCCTACCTTGACGCCGCGGATGTCGCCGGTCAGGTGGCTTCGGTAGTCGGGCACGGGCGTTTCCCATGTATAGGGGTCGTTGGGATCATGACCGGCTATGGCCCCCAGGGTGATCGCGCAGTCTTCTACGGTGCGGGAAAGCGGACCTATGGTATCGAAAGACCACGAGGCGCCATCGACACCGAACCGGCTTACCCTGCCCCACGACGGCCGTATGCCCGTCAGGCCACAGTTGGCCGCTGGGCCACGCACTGAACCTCCGGTATCCTCTCCCAACGCGGTGGAGCACAGACACGCCGCCGTGGCCGCGCCGGAGCCCGTGCTGGATGTGCCGGGGTTGCGCTCCAGGTCCCAGGGGTTGCGCGTGACGCCAAATGCAGACGTTATGGGGTCTCCAAATGCGAACTCGGTCATGTTCAGCTTGCCCAGGACGATAGCGCCGGCCTTCTTCAGGTTGGCCACCACGGTGGCGTCGGCTTCAGGCACAAAGTTCTCTCGGTGCTTGGACCCACTGGATGTTCGGATTCCCCTGGTGTGAATCTGGTCCTTGATACCCACAGGAATGCCATGCAACGTGCCAATGTAATTGCCTACGGCGATGTCTGCTGTGGCCTTTTCAGCATCACGCAAGGCGTCGTCGGCCAGCACAGTTATGTATGAGTTGAGCTTAGTATCAACCTGCTCAATGCGATCAAGATAAGCCTGTACCAACTCCGTCGGCGTGACCTCCTTTTTCTGAATGAGGCGCGCCTGCTCCGCTACAGACAAAAACGCTATTTTATTGATGTCCATTGGCTGTCCTCCGCCATCTAAACCCAAGAGATGTAGACAGGTCTATCGGCTGACCGGGTCAAAGGGCGGAATGATGGGTAGGGGCTCCACGCCGTTCAGGCCGGGGAGCTCGATCTTGTCCATGGCCTCCAGCATGGCGTTCAGGCTATAGGCCACCTGGGACAGGTCCGGCTCCTGGATGTCCAGATTGACGGCTCGGCCCATCGCCTGAATGTCTGAGTTAGTCAACGGGGACATGGCATTCTCCTTTTTTCGCTTTGGCCGGCGGACGCCTTCATTCGCCAGGTGGGGGCT
>JACZVF010000135.1 GCA_022572805.1 Chloroflexota bacterium | reverse complement strand
GGACGCCCAGCCCGCTTCCATGCTCTGTGGAGCGCTTGGCAAGGACTGGCCCAATCCCAAGCAAACGCAACGCCCCCCGGCTCAGAATCATAAGCGCGGTTTCCCTGAACTTGGTCTGGCCTACGACGTGGGCGTCCTCGCTTGCCACGAACTGGGGGAATAGCCTCAACCAAAGGCAGCAACTGTGTCACATCGTGACGATTGGCCCCGGTCAGGATAGCTGCCAGATGAATTCCTTTAGCGTCCGTAATCACGTGATGCTTACTCCCCGGTTTGCGCCGATCCGTTGGGTTAGGCCCTGTTTTTCCCCCCGCCACCAACCGCTCGAATAGATGCGCTATCCACAATGGCTCGTGACCAATCTATCTGGTCAGCTTCTCTTAGCTTGGCAAGCAGTAGTTCATGAAGTCTCTGCCAAACCCCTGCCTCATGCCACTCTCTTAGGCGACGCCAACAGGTCATGCCAGAGCCGCACCCCATCTCCTGAGGTAGCATCTCCCAGGGAATGCCGCTTTAGCCGATATTTCCCAGATGGCATCCAGTACTTGCATAAACATGCCATACTGCGGCGGTACAACTGTACGCCTGCCTTATGGATATGTCAACTGCCTCCAAAATGCTGCCATTTAGCCTCATAGTGCCATTCAGCCACTCCGAACCATCCACAAAGACGCTAAAATGGCTCATTCAGGTCAAATCACCCAAAAGGTGACGCACCTTGCCCAAGGCCACCTCGATATGATCACGATTCCCTTTGCCGACATGGCCTGCTACCCAGGATTGAAGCGAAGCCTTCCTATCCGCTCCAGCATTTCACCGAACATTTCCCTGCTCACCATCACCTCGGCAAGCTGGAACACAAGCCTCCTGGCATGACGCACCAGCCTTCCGCCTGTCTTGATTAGCCTTGTCTGAATACTTGTCAGCGACCAGCGCTTTATCGCTTCTGGCAGAGCCAACCTTCTGAAGAGGTTGCCCAGATTGTAGGCCAGTATGAATAGCGAGAGTCTCACTTGATTGGCAACGAACTTGTGACACGACAGCCTTGTCCAGTTCAAGGCATACTTCCCCTCTTTGATCCACTGCTCTGCTGTGCCCCTGCCGTTGTAGAATCTCGTTATCCCTTTTGGTGGATAGCTCAGGTTGGTGACGATGAAGCCTACTCTTGGGAACAGCTCTCCCTGGTGCCACTCCACTTTGGCTACCACTCTCCGAGGAACATTCCAACTCTGGGCCTGATAGGCGAAGTCGTGATAGGAGACGATGGGCTTTCGAGAGGGCCACTCGGTGGGCCTCACCAGCAGGTGCGATATTTCCCGTTGAAGCACTTCGTTTGCTGGGAGTCTGATGACATAACCGATACTTTTCGATTCCATGTACTCGTAAAGCTCAGGCTTTGCAAATGCGGCATCTGCTCGAAACAGCAGCCTCACCGCCATCTTCAGGTAACGCTCGACAATTGGCTCGATGAACTCCTCCCACCCGTCGGCGCTATGTACGTTGCCTGGCCTGAGCACCCCTCCTTCACAGTCTCCGAACTGATTGAAGCAGAACAGAGGATGAAAGCACATGCATCCAAAGTGTCCATTGTAGGCTGCCTCTTCCTGCTTGCCATGCACTTGACTCTCGGAGCTATCGATGTCCAGGATAATGCGCCGGTGGACTGTCTTGGCTACACCACGTTTTACCCATTCGACATTCAGCTGCTCAAGGCCCTTAAGATTATCCTGCTGAGTAAGCAACTCGGTCTCGAACCTACCCATCTCGCTGGTGCTGGCCGCGTTCCTGTCAGGGCCTTTCCAGCCCACCACCACTCTCATAGCTGGGTCCTTTGAGAGGCGATCGGCATCGTTGGTATCGTCGTATCCTGCGAGGCGGCTGTAGATGGACTGTCTCAGCAAAGGGATCAGCTTATGGAGAATGTTTTTGCCGGTTCGACTCTCTTTGAGGTAGTCATTGGCAGAATCGGTCAGGCTTAGAGCGTCATCAAGCTCTCTGCATGCGAGAAGTCCTGCGTCCGAGGTGATAGTAGCACCCCGAAACTCCAGGCGTACTTTGGAGTCGAAGTTGAGCTTGAAAGGGGTCTTATCGCCGTCACCCATTCGTTGCCTCCAACTGAATTACGTAATCAGAAGATAAAGCTTAAATATATGGGTGTATTATAACGTATTAGGATGCCTAATACCCTAAGCATTGGTGTTCAGTTCACGGTCGACACAGTAATACCAATCACCACTTTAGCCTATCTGGGTAATCCAGGCTTAGCGGTGGCAAGGTTGCTGTCACTGACGTGAAAGACGGCGGTATTGCCAGGAATATATGAATCCTGGTCGAAAGCCACCGGGCCGTCAGCCAGCGCGCTGGTGTGAGGAATCAGGCGATGTGGCGAAAGAAGCAACGCCAGAATGATAAGAAATCCAGCAACGAATACGCCTGTGATAGCCCCAGTCATGTGAGTATCTCCGGGGTTGGGCAGGATTGCCCTGTGTGAAGCGGCTGATTCAGGGCATGGCAAGAGTATCCGGGTGTGACGAAGCTGTCAAGCCTGCGATTACAATATCGTCGCATCGCAGTTGATAGCGGACATGGCAGGAGCGGCAGGGATCGAACCCGCGACCCTCGGTTTTGGAGACCGATGCTCTACCAGCTGAGCTACGCTCCTACTTTGCACTACATGGGCACCATAAGAATCTTAGTTTCCGACCAGGCGTCAGTCAACAGGCCGCCGTGCCATCGCCAAAACCCCCGCGGACACCTACACACCCGCGCAAGATGTCCTGTTCAAGACAGCCTATAAGCCGAGTTCTGTATCCCGACAAGTCGGGACGGCGACCATCTATCTAGCCCCGATGTTGCCATCGGAGTCTTGCGGCCAACCCGGGGATGGTCCGGGTCCCATATTCCCCCTATTAGGCCTTGCACCGGATGGGGTTTGCCCTGCCTCCGATGTCGCCACCGGAGCGGTGAGCTCTTACCTCGCCATTTCACCCTTACCCCGACAGGTCGGGGCGGTATGTTTCTGTGGCACTTTCCGTCGGGTCGCCCCGCCCCGCTGTTAGCGGGCATCCTTCCCGGTGGAGCTCGGACTTTCCTCTATCCCGACGAATCGGAACAGCGGCCGCCCAGCCATCTTGAACAGTTATATTTTAGCACGACAGGGAAATACTCTTTTACGGGCTGCCTGAGAATATCTAAACCAGAACGTCAACCGAATCGTCTTGGACGATAACCTTGGCTAGGTGCTCAAGCAGAAAACCCTGCTGGTCGCCAAAATCCATGGAGTCCCACTCAGACAGCGACGCCTCAACGTCTTTCGGGCGCCTGGCGTTCTCGGCGCCGCGGCGGACCTTGTCCAGCTCCTTCAGGTACTCGCCCAGGACGCCCAGTTCCATCTCGCCCTTCGCCGCCCGTTTCATGCCCTGCAGGAACCGCCGATCGGCGTTCTTCATCCGCGAGTCCCATACCGCCTTAATCTCATCGGCCCGATCCTTGCCGGCCTCGTTGCCATTGGCTGCACCGGCCTTGAGCGCATACTTGAGCTGGGACATCACCGTGCCTTCCAGCAGCGGGGCCCGCCAGGTGTGGTACTGGCACAGGCTCATATTGTTGCGAGACTGGCACTGGTAATACCTGTACACACCGCTGGACCGGCGGCCGTCCTTGCGTTTCCAGGACTGCCTCCGGGTCACGCCCATCATCTTGTTGTTGCAGTATCCGCAGAACAGCATGCCCGAGAGCAGGAACGGCTGGGAGTTCACCACTCGTCCCACAGGCTTTCTGGCCCTCGTCTCGTCCTGCGCTGTGCGGAACATCTGCGGGGAGATGATAGCCTCGTGGCTCTTGGGCAGCCTGAGGCCGAAGCGGGTGTAGGTGCCCATGTACGTGGAATTCTTGAGAATGTCTCGTATGGTGACCATGTTCCAATTGCCACCGCGACGTGTTTTGATCTCTCGCTCGTTCAGGTGTTGCGCAATGAGCCGCAGTCCGATTCCGTCTTTGGTGTAGAGGCGGTAGATCAGCTCCACTACAGGTCTCTCTTCAGGGACGACCTCAACGGTGCCATCCTGTCCGTTCCGATAGCCGAAAGGGGGCTTCCCCAGCCCTTTGCCCATCAGAGCCCGCTCCCGCATGGACTCCTTTATTCGTTCGCTTCGGGTCCGGGAGACGCCCTTTACGCCCATGGTGGCCAAAGCGTTCTGAAGTGGGTCGGGCATGTCGTCGTCGTTGCATGTGACCTTGGAGCCGTCAGATTCCAAACGGACCATGGTCCGCGCGACAGCCTCCAGATCATCGCCCAGGTGGGTGGCGTCCGGGACAACGATCAGAAAGCTGCTTTGGGATTCCTTCAAGTAATCGAGAAGCTGCCGGTACCCGGGCAGGGCAGAGGTCCCGGTGGATGATTCGTCGCCGGATATGTCGTCGCCAAAGGTGGTCATGGGCTGGTGCAGATACCTCTTGCAGTAGTCGGCGAACTGCTCACCCATATGCTCCCCTAATTGCTCCGGGGAGGACCCGCTGTCCTTTACACGATAATATCCGATTGCTCGCATTTGACTCTCATTCGACGTAAAGAATTCTGTGACAGCTGTTGCACTGGACGATCTCTCGGGAGGCCTTGGCCCTTTGAAGATCTTTCGCAGGCAGGGCTATCCGACACGCCAGACAGATACCCCTGGCCTTATCCAATCTGGCTACGGCCCGACCGCCGCGTGTCTTCCGGAGCGACTCGTAGGTTGCCAGATACTGAGGAGGTATCTTCGGAGTAAGCTGCTTCCTGTCCGCCGCAAGTTGGGCCAACTCCTTTTCCAGCACCGCCTGACTATGCTGAAGCTGCGGGACCTCAATCTCCCGTCGGGCCTCCAGACCCTTCAGGGCCTTGACGGCATCGTCCCTGCTTTCCTGCAGGTCGTCCACCACCACCATAAGCTCCAGGAGCCTGTCCTCCTCCTCACCTAGCTGCGTTTGAAGGAACTGCCGCTCTTCCTCGAAGGCTGTTAACTCCCTGGCATTGGTGATTCCGCCTCCGTAGAGCTTGCCGTCGATCTCCTTCATTTTGTCCTGCATCTGCCGCACGGCCACTTGTGCTGAGTTTCTAGACTTGCTCTGGGCCTCAGCCTGGGCGTCCAACTGGGACGCCTTCTGCGTGGCCGCCGCGATGGGCTTGCCGTCCGCAAGCCTGGCCCGCACCTCTTTTAGCTCCGTGTCCTTTTCCGCTGCCACTGTGTCGGTTTCCTGGAGCTCGTGCAACTGCTTTGCGGAGACCATTAACGCCTCTCTTATCGCAGCGAGGGCAGGGGACCTGTCGCTCGCCATTCATTCTAAAACTTGGTGCAGGCACGCCGTATAGCTAAGTAACGTTCCGAATTGGCGCAATACGTATCCCGACACCACATTGATTGAACTCGGGTCGCAAAGGGATAATACCAACATACGGAGAAAGCCGCATCCACCTGTCCGAGTCGCCGCCATTGGCCTAGTGGATAACAGGGAACTGATGTAACATTTGTTTGTTTGAATTTGTAGTTGAACGCCACCCCAATTTCAACATGGCGAAGGAATGGCCAGTAGATGAAATCCCGGCTTAGTATCGATAGGACGCCCAAGACGAAGATCGTGTGCACCCTGGGACCGGCCTCCGAGTCGGAGCACATGATCGAGGAGCTCATCCTGAGCGGTATGACCGTGGCGAGGCTGAACTTCTCCCACGGCGACATTGAGGCCCACACGACCGCGTTCCATCGAATAAGGCACGTATCCGCAAAGCTGGGCATTCCGGTCGGGATCATGGTGGACGTGCCAGGCCCGAAGTACCGCACCGGCCCTACCATACCCGGCGTTCTGGACGTCAAGAGCGGCGATCACGTGACTCTGACAAGCAGAGACCTGACCGGCGACAACCGGCTTATCTCAGTCGCTCCGCCAGGCATTCACCGTGACGCCACTGTCGGACGCCCGATACTGATCGACGATGGCCTTCTGGAATTCTTGGTCACGGAAATCGAAGGCGAGGACGTCAAGTGCGAGATCGTGATCGGCGGTCGAATCACAGAACGCAGGGGCGTGACCACGCCAGGCAAGTCGCCGTCGCAGCCGTTTCCCGATGCCCTGGCCAAGAAGGCGCTGAATTTCGCCAGGGACTTTGGCGCAGACTTCGTGGCGCTTTCCACTGTGACCAAGCCCGAAGACGTGGACCGCGCACGTGAAATCTTGGAGACGAACGGGCCACGAGGCTACATCATCTCCAAGATCGAGCGCGCCGAGGCGCTGGATCATCTGGACGGCATTATCGAGGTGAGCGACGCCATTATGGTGGCACGCGGGGACATGGGCGTAGAGGTTCCCCTGTCCAGGGTGCCGATCATCCAGAAGGACCTGATCAACCGGTGCAACCTGGCGGGCAAACCTGTGATAACGGCCACCCAGATGCTTGAGTCAATGATCCGGTCGGCCGTACCGACGAGGGCGGAGGTCACAGACGTCGCAAATGCCATATTCGACGGCACCGACGCCATAATGCTTTCCGGGGAGACGTCTGTAGGCCAGTTCCCTGTCGAGGCCGTCAAGGTCATGGCGCAGACGGCGCTTGAGGCGGAGGGCGCGCTGCCGTATGAGTCGATAATATTTGAGAAGGGCAGGCAGACCGACAGCGCGTCTGTGGCCGACGCCATCAGCTACGACGCCGTGCGCACCGCCTTCCAGATCGATGCCAGCCTTATCATTACCTTCACGGAGGCTGGGGGAAGCGCCGGACGGGTGTCCAAGTATCGCCCCCTGCCGAAGATACTCGCCCTGACGGCGGGCGAGGAGGTGCAGAGGCGTTTGACGTTGCGGTGGGGCGTGATCGCCATACCCGTCACCGACGTCGAGAATGTGGAAGACTTCTTCGCAGCCGGCGCGAGCTACGGCAAGAAGGTGGGCGGGCTGTCGTCAGGCGATACCGTGGTACTTGTTGCGGGCGTGCCCATCGGAGTCTCCGGCAGCACGAACCTTCTACGGGTCATGACCATACCCTAGAGGTTTGCCATATTAGAAGGCGCAGCAACGGGCCGGGTTTACGACGAACCGTAGGGGCGTACCTCGGCGGCCCTGGCGTAGGGCGAAGGCCACCCAGAGTATTCGCCGTCCCAGGGCAGCCCTGGCCTGTTGGGGCCAGTAGGGGTTCCGCAGCAACTCGCGTGCCAGCAGGACCACGTCGGCGTCTCCGTCCGCAAGAACCTTCTCGGCCTGCTCGGGCAGGGTGATCAGGCCCACGGCGCCCGTTAGAATATCGGCCTCTCTCCTGATGCGCGACGCGAACTGGACCTGATAACCAGGGTAGGGCTTTAGCTCCTGGCCGGGCGAGTTGCCGCCGGAAGAGCAGTCGATCAGGTCCACGCCCTCCCTGCCCAGCCACCGGCAAAGCTCCACGCACTCATCCACGTCCCATCCGCCTTCCATGTACTCTGTGGCGGACACACGTACAAACAAAGGCATCCTCTCCGGAATCTCATTGCGTATCGCCTTAACCACCTGAAGA
>JACZVF010000134.1 GCA_022572805.1 Chloroflexota bacterium | reverse complement strand
AGCCTGAGAAATTCCCGCCTTTACAGCGTGCGCCCAGCCAACTAATGATTGGCTTTTGCGGCGGCGCAGGCCTCCATGGCAAACCTCTGCAGCAGGTCCTGTTCCTCCTCGGTCAGCCCTATTGACGCCGCATCGAGTCTTACGGGCTTGGTTCCAAACAGCGTCAGGTAAAACGTGTATGCGGCGAGGTACGTTCCGGCGGCGGTGGGATGGCTGCCGTCGTCGGCATGCAGCGCCGGCGTATCGTGGTCGGCCAACATCAAATGCCAGGCGTCGCCGGCGGGGACCACGACCGCCCCAAGCTCCTTGCCGATTTCGTTATAGCCATCGGTCAACAATCTCTGGTTCTCTGGTTCCCCCTTTCTTGCCCAGGTCATGTAGAGAACCAAATTTGCGCCGCTTTCCATTGCGGCTGGGGCGAGCTCTCGCACGTTTTCATGGAAACGTTTGCGGTTCTTGACGGGAAGCGTGCTCTGCTCCTGCAGTACGACGTAGTCCCAGTTTACCCTCCTTATCCTGTCGGCTGCGCCGGCGTTGAAATGCCGGCGCAATGAGGCGCCACCCGCTGAGATGACCTCAAATTGGACACTAATTTCCATACCCTCGGCGAAATTGCTCACCATCCCAGGTAGATCGTTTCGCGTTGTGAAACTGTTTCCGATGAAAAGCATTCGCACAGCACGGTCCGACATGAGCTCACCTCACATATTTATTCGAACGAAGGGTAGCGACGATTCTGAATAAGCCAAATTCAGCTGAATCAGCTGCGACTTCCTCGGACTGGAGACAGTCGGACCGCAAGGGTCACGCGACAGTGAGCTTCGCACGAGCGAAGGCGGTTCGAACAGGGCTACAGCAGGTGCTCCAGCATCGAAAGCGGCGTTGTGGCCAGCACGCCGCCGTCAACGGGCAGCGTGACCCCCGTAATCCATCGGGCCTCGTCACTGGCCAGGAATAGCGCCGTCCACGCGATGTCCCAGGCTGTGCCTTCCAGTCCCAGGGGATTGCTCCTTCGTCGGAGATCTCGCGCCTCTTCGGATAGCCTATGGGCCACCATGGGCGTGTAAAGCGGCCCAGGCGCTATGCAGTTCACGCGAACGTTCTGTCTGCCGTGATGCACCGCCATCTGGGTCGTGAGCGCTATAACCCCGCCCTTCGAGACCGCATAAGCTATGCTTGCGCCGCTGCTGCCCGCCCTTATTCCTGCAATAGACGACATGTTAATGATGGAGCCGGCCCCCGCCTCGATCATTTTCGGCACGGCATACTTGCTCAGCATTATCATGCTCTTTAGGTTGGTGTTGATGACTCGGGTGAAAGTTTCTTCTTCCACTTCCAGCACGGTTCCGGGGGCGCCGATTCCGACATTGTTGAACAGGATATTCAGATCTCCGTATCGTTCCACGGCCTGCTGAACAATCTGCCTGCACTCAGCTTCGACGCTGACGTCGGCCTCCAATACCGATGCCTCGCCGCCCTCGCTCTGTATGGATGCCAGCGTCTCCTCGGCTCGCTCGACTACGTTGTCCACCAGGAGCACCGTGGCCCCCTCCCGCGCAAACAGAGTGGCCGTGGCCTTGCCGGTACCGACGCCGGGTCCCCTCGACCCCGCTCCGGTGACGATGGCGACCTTGCCCTGCAACCGTCTGCCCTGCGAAACCATAAGCTCTCCTTCATTGCGTATTGCACCAGCGCATGTTGCAGCAGCTTATCCGCCACCTCGTGCGGACTACGGCTCGACAGAATCAGGCAGGTCATCAAGACCGTAGTAGTCGTGCTCAATTGTGTCCCCGTAAATCCTCACGATCCGCAGTCCTGAAGGGTCGTCTCCCAGAGGGTAGCCGACAGGGCCAGTTGAAACCATCTGGAGCGGCCCATCCGAAGCAATAGCGTTCCTGTGAAGATGCCCTGCGAAAACGGCCGAGACTCCTTGCGCCTTAAGTACGTCGAGGATTACCTTCCGACGTATTCCAGGAATAACGAAGTACCCATCCGCTTCTTCAGGATCGTCCATGAACAGCGGATGGTGCATGAATATCACGATGTCTTCGCAGCCCGAGTCCCTGGCGGCCTGCAGGTCATTGCTTAAGAACTCCACCAGTGCATCCCACTCATGGGGAACTTGACCAGGGTCGAAACACACACAGCTGTTGATCACTACGAAGTGGCTTCCGCCGTTGTCGAAGGAGTAGTTGTCGTCGCCAAATCTTTCCCGGTAGCGGACCAAGGTTTCGGCCGTGGGTGCGTCTCCAGCATCGTGGTTACCCGCGACCCAGTGTAGGGGAATGTTCCGGTCCAGCAGGTGCCCAATCCTCATGACCTCCGCCAACTGGGCTTCGTCGTCCGGGTCGTTGGTCATGTCTCCGCAGACCACCACGAACGCAGGCTTCAGTCTGTTGGCCGCCTCTATGGCCTGTGTAAAAAGCCTGGTCTCATCGGCAAACCCAGTTATCTTCGCTGGTGCCTTCCTGGCGTTTATGCCCCGTCGCCTTCGCTCTTCAATCTCATCGTCCGTGAGGCCGCTGAAGAAGGCAAACATTCCTAGCTGAGGGTCTGCCATCTGTATGAAAAACAAGGACAAGCCATTCACCTCGTTCCGTATAGTCGCTCTAGCCCCACAACCTCTCGCTGGCCAGGCGGGCGCCTTCCGACTGGGAGCGGAACTTCGCCCACATGACCGTGGGATGCACCCTGGCTAGGCCGGCGGAGGTGCCGTAGCCGCAGTCCGTGCCGGCGATGACGTTTTCCTTGCCGACAAGGTCGGCGAAACGGATGATGCGCTCCGCCACCACCTCAGGGTGCTCCACGAAGTTGGTCGTGGTGTCGATCACGCCCGGTATGAGAGTCTTCCCCTCCGGCAGCTTCACGTCGCGCCAGACCTGCCATTCGTGGGCGTGACGCGGGTTGGACGCCTCAATAGAGTAGGCTCCGGCCTTTACATTTAGCATCAGGTCCACGATGTCTTTCAAAGGCACGTCCTCGGTGTGCGGCCCTTCGTAGTTGCCCCAACACAGGTGGAACCGAATTTGCTCTTCGGGAATGTTGGCCAGGGCGTGATTCTGTGCCTCGATTCTCAATGCCAGCATCGCCCGGAATTCATCCAGGCTCTTGTCGTGAAACTGCGCGTGCCTGCCCATTGCGGCGTCCGGGGCGTCTATCTGCAGCACGAAACCCGCCTCCGCAATGGCCTCGTACTCCACCTTCATGACGTCTGCCAGGGCGTAGAGGTATGCCTCTTCGCTGGGGTAGTGCCTGTTCAGCATGATCTCTGCGATGATGCCGAGGGATGCCGATGGAAGGAAGGCGTCTTCCGCCGCGTTGTCCCCAAGCGCGGCCCGAAAGTTCTCGATGTCGGTGGCCACGGCATCTCGATCTTTCCAGCCAAGCTCGTTGGTGCACATTGGCCGGGCTGCGGTCATGAGCTTGCTGGGGGTGGTGGTGGCGTTCCACTCCGGGAAGGCCACGCGGTCCCCGAAGACGCGAGGTTCCGGATTCACTCCGTCGAACCCGCTGAGCCGGTCCTTTACGTAGGTGGCGAAGCTGGGTTTGCCCTGTTCCCCATCGCTTATGATGTCGATGCCGGCCTCCACTTGCAGCCCTACGATATCGGCTACGGCGGCGCGAACTGTCTCATCGAAATCCTTCCGGCTGTAGGAGCGGCCATCTTCCTTCGCCTCCAGCAACGCCACCAGCTCCGGTGGACGCGGCAGGCTGCCCGTATGGGTCGTAAGTATGCGTTTGGTGCTTCGTTTCATTTCACGAGCCTTTCGGTTGGCGAAGTGGAATCCGTCTAATGCCGCAGCCTAATTCCGCGAACAGGTGGACTGGTTGATGTTGAAAGGGGAACAAAAGGTCGTACGGGCTCGGCGTGCTCAGCCCCAGACCCTGCGGGCCACTTCGACAACCCGCTCCAGCTTGCGCCACTGCTGGTCTTCAGTGAGAAGGTTCCCGGCCTCGGTGGAGGCGAATCCGCACTGCGGGCTCAGGGCAAGCCTTTCCAGCGCGACGTACTTCGATGCCTCGTCGATGCGGCGCAGCAACTCATCTGCTGTTTCCAAAGTTGGGTCCTTGGTGCTAACAAGCCCAAGCACCGCCATCTTGTTCTTGGGTATGAACCTGAGAGGCTCGAATGTCCCGGCGCGTTCAGTGTCATATTCCAGCAGGAACCTGTCCACGTTAAGGGAGCCGAATAAGGCTTCGGCGATGGGCTCGTAACCGCCTTCGGCGTACCATTTGCTCTGGTTGTTGCCCCGGCAGATGTGGATGGCCAGCGTCGTGCCGTCCCGGTTAGCGCCTTCCAGGCAGGCGTTATCTGCTCTTATGGCCTCCCGGAGCAGGTCGTCCGGGTCCTGCCCCATGTCCCGAAGCTGCTGCCGCCACTTGGGGTCTACGAAGTAGCTATACCTTGGCGCATCAATCTGAATGTAGGAAACGCCCTCGTTGACCAGGGCCCGTACCTCGGCCTTGAGGATACCCACGATCTCCCACAGCAGGTCCGAGCGGGTGGGGTAGAACTTGTTTGTGAGGCCTTCCTGGTAGCTGATGGCAGGAAACTGATTGGCGCTGGGCAGCGTCATTTTGAACGGGCCGGGTGCATGATCGTTCAGAAATGCTGTTTGCTCTGCGGTAAGGCGTCGTTTAGGGCGCAGCTTGCCCCCGACCACCAGGTGCGTACCCTGCTCCTGCGGATCGCCGCCTGGACCCTGCCAGACGCGGACAACGGATGGGGCCTCCGACTCCACGTAACCCTCCACGGATTCCGCCAGGTCGTTCTGGAAACTGGAGCGGCGGAACTCGCCATCGGAGAAGACCTCAATTCCGGTCTGGCGTTGGTGTTCCAGAGCCAGCTGTATGGCGCGGTCCTCCACAGCCTTCAACTGCCTGCGGCCGATGGCGCCGCTGCGAAAAGCCGACCGGGCCTCTTTCAGTTTGGCCGGCCTGAGCAGGCTGCCTATGTGGTCTGCCCTGTATGCCCCTTCCAAGCTTCTCCCTCATCAGCTAGATTTCCCGCCGGCCAGACGTAGCGCTCTCCAATAATGACCTCGTCCGTAGATGGCCTCTAGTCGAATGCCGGCCTATCCCTCAAGACCAGATGCCGAATCCCATTGCGCAGCCAGTGCCGGCCATAGTCCTGTAGCTAGGGACGTAGTCCGACCACTGGTGGCTCAGCCCCTCCGAGGCGCCGGCCATGGCAATCCAGTTGCGTATCTCCGATGTGCCGGAGTCCAGACGCCCTCTGGGAAGCGAGACCAGCGTGCCCTTATCGCCCTCACGCAATGCTTTCATCACCAGTTGGTCGATCTCCTCGTCGATGACGAAGTGGCTCAACCCTCCGGAGGCAACGACGCCTACCCGAATGTCCGCTGGCCATGATTCCACGGCGGCCCTGATCTCATGGCCAAGCTGGTAGCAGCGGTTCAGCGTAGGCTGGTTGGGTGGGTAATAGGTGTTCACCATGACTGGGACCGTGGGGATTATGTTCTTCTGCATGATTCGTCGGTACACGAAAGCGAAGGCATGTCCCATCTGCTTGTGCCACTCCGGCGCCTGCTTGACGTGGGCGATGTCGAAGTCCTGGTCCCGCAGGTGTTCGATGAGGTGCAGGCCGATGTCCGAAGCCACCGGGAACGTTTTTTCGCCGTCCGGTTCCCGCCAACCCCATGCTGACGCCTTCCTGGCCTCGGACATATCCGGCGTTACCTTCACGGCACCGTTCACGATGGTGTCGCCCCAGTAGATGGCTATGGCCGGGCGGTGGTCATTCCGGAACATCTCCTCCTGATCATCGCCAATAATAACCAGTGCGTCCAGGTTGGCGTTGGCGTATGCCTCGGCCAGCCGGGCGATGCCTCGTTGGTTTGCCTGGTGGCGCTCCTCCATTTTGTCGGGAGCCAATTGCTGAGCAATGTTGGCCGGTGCGGTCTCCAGCAACTCCTCGAAGGTCCGGCGCACACCCATGTTGTCCAGCAGCGCGGGATTTTGCCTGTCGCCCTCTCCATGATTGAGCCACAGCTCCGACGGCGTGCTCAACTGCGGGCTGTGAGACGAGCCCATGCCGATAACGATCTGTCCCATGATCTCACCTTTCTTCCAATGTGAGGCTTCGACATCGCCCCGTGGTCTGCTCGGCGAAGTTGCCTCGAATCGGGCGTGATTTTATCGCCGCTCTACCCTGGTAGTCAATCAAGGATTCAATTCGCAAGAGTTCTGCAGGCAGAAACTATGCTACTCTCGGTTGTTTAAGGCATCCAGGATGGCCCCAGACGACATCGGAAGCCTGGTCACGCGCACTCCTGTGGCCGCGTGAACGGCGTTTGCCAGGGCGACCAGCGGCACTATGGGAGACTCGCCGACGCCGCGCAGGCCGAAGGGGTGGCGCGGTTCAGGTACCTCGGTGATAACGGTGTCTATCATTGGCAGGTCCACCGTAGTCTTGTCGGCTGTGCCCGTCATGTTTTTCCTACGCTCTTGCCTTATCGGCTTGCCTGCCTGGACAAAGGCCCGCATCAATTACGCTCGAATGTGATTGCGACATCAGCGGAACCTGGGTATGACCTGCTCGCCCAGCACTTGAATAGTCTGCAACGCATTTTCCCTGTCGTCCAGCGCGCAGCGGAACAGCAGGTGATTGATTCCCATCTCCTCCATCCGCTGAATGTAGTTGACGCACTCGTCCGGCCCACCAACAATCAGGGACTCGGCCATCTGCAGGGCGTCGTAGCCTCTGTAGCCGTTCTCGAAGAGGCCCTGCGCCTGGCTTCTTGCCGCGTCCGCCGTCGACGCCAGGTGGATGTCCCGGCGCAGCACCGTTTCGCTGACAGCGTCGGTACGGCCCAGCTCTCCCAACTCGCTCTTATAGAGGCCCATCTTGCGTTCGATGGTGTCCGGCGGCCAACCGGGTTCGATGACCCAGGCGTCTGCCATTCGCGCCGCGCGACGCACAGCAGGGTCGGCGCTGCAGCCCATCCACATGGGCAGGTGTCGATTCACCGGCTTGGGGTTGACGGAGACGTTCTCGAATGCGTAGTGCTTGCCCTTGTAGGATACGCCGTCCTGCGACGAAAGCATACGAAGGATCTCGAACGTCTCGATAAAGCGGGAGACGCGTACTCGCTGCGGCGTCTGGTACGCTGCGTGGGCCTCGGGCTGGTGGCCAAGCGCACAAATAATCGTAGTGCGTCCGCCGCTGAATACATCCAGGGTCCCGATCTGCTCTGCCAGCAGTATTGGGTTGTAAAACGGCAGAAGGAATAGCGGCAGCAGCTGCATGTTCCCGCTGTGCGCCGAAAGCCGGGATATCGCGGGCAGCACCTGTATGTAGTCATTCGACGTGACGTGGTGGTCGCCCAGAGACAGCGAATCGAAGCCCAGTTTGGCCATCAGCTCGACCTCTTCGATAAGGTCCTCCATGACGGCTTTAGTGTTGCCTGTGCTGGGGTAGCTGCTTGTCAGCGACATCCCAATCTTCATATTTTCCTCTTTTCGAGTTTTGAGCTAGGGCGGGTGGTGCAAATTAGAGTTAGTGGTTAGGCAGGCGC
>JACZVF010000133.1 GCA_022572805.1 Chloroflexota bacterium | reverse complement strand
CCGCAGCAAGGTCAGAAATAAACTTCCCACCCAACACAGGCCGACGGTCAATTTGCTGTCGCAGCGTCACCTGCCGAAGCCGTGGCCTGTTTGGCCCGCGGCTACCTTCGTTACGCTGCTAATGCTGGGCGTTATGGCCGTCAGTCTGACATCGCAGGTCGACGCCGTGGAGCTAGAGGCCGGAACACTGGACGCCCGCCTCCAGAACCTGGAAAGGCAGGAGCGCCGAATGAGACTGGAGCGGGGCCAGGCTACGGCCCTGGAACAGCGGATGGCCTCTACCGACCAGATGCAAGCTGACCTGCTGGACAGACTTGCCGTGCTGGAGCAGGACAAGGACTACCTGCTGCAAAGGGCGCACTGGATGACGGCAGCAGCCCTCACGCCCAACGTGAGGGTAAACAACGTATCGCAGCAGGGTGACGGATTTGGTGTCACGGGGAACGCCGTTTCTTACGAAGATGTGCTGGCCTACGCCGCAAATCTAAGAGGATCAGAGCTTTTCAGTCGAGTGCAGGTAGTGAGGGTTTCCGGCGGGGGGACCGGCGAAGGAATGAACGTCAGCTACAGCCTGAAGACGACTATCCTGCCAGATTTCGGGGAAGACGAGGAGCCGGATGCACAGGAGGGCGAGGCACAGGAGGATTCGACCGGGCTTGCTCCCTCATCCTAGGACGATATAGGGGCTAAAAGAGTTCCAATGTACTAAAGTCCCATCCCGGATATGACCGAAGGACGAAGGCAATTTACCCGGTTGGCCATACACTTTCAGGTAGGAATTCCGGGCAGCGAATCCGGAGAAGCTCCTGTCCGGAACAATTTAGGTTGAAGAAAGTAGATTCGGAGGTAGACCATTGCGGAGTATACATAAGCTGATTGCGCAGCTCCGTAAGAGCGAGACCGGCTTCACGCTGGTGGAGTTGCTGGTGGTCGTGGGAATCATCGTGGCGTTGGCCGCCGTGATTATCCCTAACGTAGCCAGGTTCACCGGTAAGGGAGCGGAAGGCGCTTACGAGGCTGAAGCCCAGAACGTGCAGACGGGATTCGACACACTGATGGCAGACGCCGGCATTGCCGGCATTGACGATCGAGTCAACCCTACATTAGCTGTCAACGATTTCTCGACCCTGCCGCAGAACGGTGGCGCCAATATTCAGGTGAACAGCGTTGACGTGTTCCTGACCGACTACGTGAGGGGCAATCCCACGAGCAACTTCTATTGCTGGGACAATGCCGGCCTGATCTCGACGGGACCCACCTGGGACGGCACGACTACCTGCCCGTAGTAGCCAGCAAGTCAATTACAAAGACAGTCCCAAAACTCTAATCGCCTAGTCTGGGCTGCCTTCTCCGGGGCGGCCACAAGCTAGCCAATAACGCCCGGTAGAACCCGATATCGCATCGGCAACTCTACCGGGCGTTCGAATTTATTCATATAATTGGCGTCCTTGAACAAAAAATGTCTCATGGCCTGTGGTTCGACAGGCTCTCCGCTGCGGCGGAGTCCGAAGATATTCCTATTTCTGAGTCGGACACCACGAACGTAATCAGGCTCACCACGAACGTAATCAGGCACGCCACGAACACAGTAATGTAAGTCCCGTTCTTCCTGAGCCGGTCGAAGGATGGGCCGTATGACGACCTGAAGTTCGGCCATGGTTGCCTTGTTGCCAGGCATACGACATATTCGCTGCAAACCTAACGCAGTATGGCGAACTGGGCCAGGTACCAGGCCAGTATTGAGTCCCCCCACACCAGCGTAATCATTGCCGACGCAGCTATAAACGGCCCAAACGGAATCTCGGCTTTGCGCCTGCTCCTCCGAGTGATAATCAGCAGCATGGCCACCACGCCCCCCATTACGAACGACAGGCCCAGTCCCACCGCAACGATGGGAAACCCCGTGGCCGCGCCTACTACGGCTGCCAGCTTCACATCTCCCTCCCCGATGACAAAACCGGGTATAAGGTACAGGGCCAGCAGGATTCCAAATCCCGCTCCCGCGCCTATGAGGGCCTTAACAGGTCCCACGCCCGGCCAAAACGATGCTATCGCCAGGGACGCAACCAGCCCAACCAGAATGACCTTGTTGGGGATGATGTGGTGCTCCAGGTCGATAATGAACACGGCCAGAAACAGGCCGGTGTAGGCCATCATGGCCACGCCCTGGTACGACCAGCCGAACTTGACCCATAGCAGAGCGAAGATCACACCTGTGGCAAACTCCACCCATAAAGTTCTGATAGGTATTGTCGCCGCGCACGCACGGCACCTGCCACGGAGGACAAGATAGCTCACCAGAGGAATCAGGTCCACGGAGCGAATGCGAGTCTCGCAGGAGGGGCAATGCGAGGGCGGAGACACCAGCGACTGGCCGGCGGGAATCCGGTCGCTGACGACATTCAGGAAGCTGCCCACGCTCAGTCCGGCCAGCGACGCCAGCAGGAGCTGCGTCACGTACATCAAATCCATGGTGATGCGCTCAAGAAGCCGCTACCGCCGTATTTCCCGATGCAGAGGGTTGTGTTCATACTCTAGGTTTACACACATCACACCATAAACAAACAAATGAGAGGCTCCTGCCGATGGGCTCCGTTCGGGTCTCCCGTTTGGCTCTTGAGGGGCGACGTTTATCCTGCTATGTAGATCGAACGCTCAAACGCGAAATCGCGAAGCACCGGCACCACGGCAGACAGGACCTCGCCCATGACGTCACATTCGCAGCGGACAACGGCAACTCAGACGAAGCGCGCCATTCGGATTCGCAACGCCATGGAGGTCCTGTGGCTGGTGGCCGCCGTGCTGGTCCCCTTGGCCATCGCGCCAACCGATTGGATGCAGTTCTACGCCCAGCTCCCCAAGGTTGCCGCTCTGAGGATTATCGCCGGGCTAATCGCCATTCTATGGCTGTTTGAGTGGCTGCTGAGCGACAGAAGTCTGCTTGCCGGCCACTTTAGCATCAACTGGCGAGGCTGGTCGGCATTCCGTGGCTGGTTGTCGGAAAGGCCAACCAGACTAATAATCCTGACAACCTCCGTCTTCATGGCATGGTACCTGGTGTCGACGGCGTTGTCGGCGTCCTTCTGGATTAGCGTTCGTGGGGGCTCCACTGTAATCGACGGGTTCAACCTCTACACAATGGCTGCCTACTTCACGATCTTTCTCAGCATGGTTACCCACATGAGGTCCAGCGGGCAGGTCTGGCGTCTTATCGCCGCGGTAAGCCTCATGGGAGGCCTGGCCTCATTTGTCGGCCTGCTGGAGCGGCTGGAGTGGCTTGATATAGGCACCGCCTTCACACGCAGATCGAGGATTGAGTCCACCTTCGGCAACACCATCTTCTTTGGCGCGGTGTTGACCATGACCATCCCGTTCACGTTGGCGCTCTACGTGCGATTATCTCACCATGCCAATGGGCTCGTCGTTAGAGGACGGCAGACTTCAACGATCGCCATCGCCACCCTGGGCACTTCGTATCTGGCCCTGCAGATAATGGCAATGGCGCTCACCGTCAGCCGGGGGCCAATGATCAGTCTGGCGGTTGGCATGCTCACATTTCTGGCCCTGGGCTCAATGTTCCTCGACGTCAGGACTGTCCTCCGGGCAGGCGCGGTTCTGACACTGGCAACGATTCTGGCTATAGTATCTTTGCGCGCCTTGCCTGAGCGGGCCAACGCTTCGCAGCCGAATGCCGTGGATGCGCTGGGAAATCGCTTCTCCAACGTCTATGGCGAGGTGGCCGGCGGGGGTTTGGGAAACAGGGTGAACATTTGGCGCACGTCCGGGGCCATGTTGACCGAAGAGGCATGGCTGCCCGGAGAGGACTTGCCGCTGGGCCCGCTTCGGCCGATTATTGGGTACGGCCCCGACCTTTACAACTACCTCTTTCCGCTGGTCGGGAACGAAAATTCCGGGAACCAACTGCACGCTCACAACCACATAATCCACGAGGCGGTGGAATTAGGCATTGTGGGCGCGGCTGCCTATATGTCGGTGTTGGCGGCGGCGGTAGGCGGCGGATTCTGGTTGCTCTACATGAACCGTCGACGATTCAGCGAACTGGAGAAGCTAGTTGTCGTCGCCATTCTTGCGGCGCTCGCCGGCAAGCTGACTGAGCAGATGACCGGCATACCTCGCGCCGGCGACATGGTGATCTTCTGGATGATTTTGGCGGCTCTAGTGGCCGTTCCAGCATTCGCACATGCCAACAGGGGCGGAAGTCCGCAAGCCCCTCCTCCGATTTTGGCCCCTGGTTTCGCAAGGCGATTGCCAAAACTCATCACGGTATCGGCGATAAGCCTTGGCATCGTGTGGACGATTTACGCCCTCAATGTGAATCACCTGCTCGCCGACGTACATGCCGCCCGCGCCCTACAGTCCGACAACCCCAACGATGCGCTGGGTCATGCCGACGCGGCTATATCCTTGGCCCCATTTCCAGCCTCGTACCTCACGCGGCGGGCCGACGTGCTACGCAAGTTCTCGGACAAGGTCCCCAAAGGGGAGGCCGAGCGATTTATGGTCCAGAGGGCCTACGATGACCGAATAAGTGCGCTGGATGTGGACCCGCTTTCGCTCAACGCCCGAATACAACTCGCGGACGCCGCGTTGGACCTCGCAAGACTTGGCGATAAGGCCAAAGCCAACGAGGCCATCGAAACCTACGACTACGTAATGGCGATGACGCCGAACTACTTCCGGTTCCACAGCGAGGTGAAGACGGCCATAGCGGTTGCGAATATTTACCTTGACCAACTGGAACTGGCCATTGCCAAGGTGGACGAGGTGCTGGCGGTGGAGCAGACTCCCAACTTGAGGACCCGGGCGCTATTCGTTAAGGGAGCTATCTACTACGAGTCCGATGACAACGCCTCGGCCATCGAAGCGCTGCTGCTGGCGCTTGCCCAGAACGCCCGACCCAGCGACGAGGCACAGGTGCATGGCCTTTTGGCTCAGATATACCTGGAGTCCGGTGACGAAGCTCGCGCCGAGTATCACCTGAAGATGCTGAGTCAGTCATCGGAGCAATCGATAGCCAATTAATCCAGGTATTGCCGGAGGGCCAGATAGGATCGTCGGCGAAATGGAAATTACATTCGAAATATTATTCCCCATATCGTTGAGGAGCCGTGGGTAGGCGGCTCCGGCGCGTTTCGGAGTCAACATGGACTGAATCCAGTAGTTTTCGGGTCTCCCGCAGCATTTCCTGACAATCATCGCGGACATGAAAAGCCTGTAGATGTCTCAGAAGCTGACTTATCCGCGTGTCGGGCCTGGAGCTTACTAGGGCTTAATTGAGAGCAATCGCCTGGCTTCAACCTGGTGATACAGATAACCCCGGGCGACGCCCGGATTTGCACGGCGAGCAGCCTTCTCCAGCGTCCGCAGCGCCCGGGGACTGCCGGCGGTGAAGACGGCCTGGCGTCGGCCCAGCCGCTCTGGCAGAGTTATCTCAGTTTGTCCCGCTGCCGGCGGTAGCTGCCTCACACTTTAGTAACTATCTCAAAAAGGCCGATGCCTTGTTGCCGCCTACCCAGCCCTGGGGGCTCTTGTTCCTGGGGGCTACACCATGACGATTTTAAGATAGTGACTTGGGGCGATATTAGCGGGAAGGTTACATTGGTGGCTCTGCCTCTCCGCCAGGCAAAGCAGCATGCAGACTTCCATAACTTGCGCCCCGGTTGATCTTTAGCCTTGCTTCACAGAGTCCTTCTAACGTTTCTTTCACTTTTTGTTCACTTATGGTATATTCGCGGTCATAACTCTCATATAGGGGACACGTCGGGCTCGGAGTGCTGTTGTCAGGGGGGCGCTTGTCGCATGGCTGAACGCAAAATAACGGAGTCACGGCGTTTGTGGCCTCGGTGTTACTGCCGCATCTGTGACCTGCGGCGCCTGGAAAGTGACTTTGATAAACGTGGTGTACCAGAGAGTCACCCTGTTGGGCAGGAAACCGCCAAGGCACAGGACTAATTAACTGTCCCAAAAAGGCGGATGCCTTGTTCCCGCCCGCCCACCATGAGGGCTCTTGTTCCTGGGGCACGTCCCCCAGCCCCTCTGGACTCCCCCATGACGATCTTAAGATAGTGACTAATTAGGCAGGACTCGGCCACGCCGAGATGATACGCTTGGCGAGGCCGACCAAGCACTGTGCTTGTGTGGGACCGGCATCTGCCTCGGCCTCATCCCATTCCTATCCCAGAGGCGTATCGAACCGGCTTCAGGCCGGGCTGGTTCCAATCCCACTTTTAAACGCCCTCGCGGTTCTCTGCCGCTTCCAGGGCTTCTTTGATGACACTCTTCTGAAAACCCTTGACCATCTGGTCCATCGACCTGGTCAGGACCGCGACGGAAAGGGTAGACATCTGTTCGACCTCTTGGGTCAACACGTGTATCCAACTGGCCATGGACTTGAGGTCGACTATGACGGACTCGGAGTAGGGGGCTCCCGCCTCCGTTAGTTGCAGTCCGTTTTCCAGGCAGGTGTTCGCTATTCGGACTACCTCCCCTATCCGTTGAACGGCCTGATTAGTCTGGGACGCCATCTTCATCAGGTCGGTTATCGATGTGTCAAAGCTTTCAGGCGCGTCTCCATTTGAGTGCATATCAGCGGACTCCTCCGACGCTGCCGAGATTGCTCCCCGGCAGCGGACTTCCTAACGTGGGCATGCTCTGCCCCTGGTAATCGATCGTCGTCTACGCCCGAGCTTTTTCGAACTTCTCAGCGGTCATTTCCCAATTTATTCCCAAGGCGGGTCACGTTGATTCACGACTCCAGCTGACGATAGTCTTTCCGTCCGCTGGAGTCGTGGAGCGTATTTACTCCAACGGATCGCCGGACTACGGAGCCTTCTCCGTCTTGGGAGAGAGCTCTTTGACCGCGACACTTCCATTAGAGCTGTTCAGCTTGAATCTGCTAACGATTCCCTGAAGGTCGCCTGCCATCTGAGCCAGCGATTGCGAGGAGGCGACCATTTCCTGTACCTGGGCGCCCATCTGCTCGGCGGAAGCCGACACCTCTTGGGTTGAGGCGCTGTTCTGCTCCGAGATCGTGGCTATCCCCTCGATGGACTTGGAAACCTCGCTGCTGTTGGCTGCCATCTGCTCTGTTGCCGCGGAGTTCTCCTCTGTGACGGCGCTAACCCCATCTATTAACGTGCTCATCTCATCGCTCGAGGCCGAGACCTCTTCGGCAGCCGCCGAAATCTGCTCGACCTGAACGGCCACTCCCGCCACCGAAGTTTGGATGTTGTTGAGGGCTTCCCCGGCTTGCTCGGCCAGCTTGACACCCTCCTGGACCTCCTTCGTGCCCTCATCGACGGCCCTTATGGATTCGGCGACACCATTCTGGATGTTGTCTACGAGGGCGGCGATCTCCTTGGTGGCCCCGGTGACTCGCTCGGCAAGTCCTCTTACCTCATCGGCGACTACCGCGAAGCCTCTTCCCTGTTCGCCGGCCCTCGCGGCCTCAATTGCTGCGTTTAGAGCCAGAAGGTTGGTCTGAGCGGCGATGTCGTCGATGACGGCGACGATCTTGCCAATCTCCTCGGACTGATTGCCCAGGTCCGTTATCTGTTGGGCAACGAGTTCGACGGC
>JACZVF010000132.1 GCA_022572805.1 Chloroflexota bacterium | reverse complement strand
AAGGATTGTCATTCCGAACCGGTAACGTCAAATGGACGCGGCCCTGCTGCGCGCGCCCACCTAATGATGCGATGCGCCGTCGGTCCCTTGCGACGCGGGCTGGCGTAGAAAATCGATTTCCTCCGCCTGTTCGATGTCGGGGCAGATCTCGCTCTCGACCTGCACTGTCGAGAAATAAATCCGAAAGTCGTCTTTCAGGACGGACTGTATCCGCTGAAGTATCTGCTCGCTTTCAGGATACTCTTCAACCAGCACGTGGGTTGACAGTATGTTTTTGCCCATAGTCAGGCTCCAGGCGTGCAGATGATGCACGTTTTCCACGCCTGCCACGCCTTCGACAGCGTCTTTGACAGCGTTGAGGTCGAGGTCCTTCGGCACATTATCAAGAAGGATGCTCAAAGAGTCCCGTGTGATTCCCCACGACGCAAAGAAAAGGAGCAGGCCGAATGCCATCCCGAGCAAAGGGTCGATTGCAAGAAAATCCGAAAAGCGGATTACAAGCGCGGAGACGATGACGATGAGACTTCCCGCGAAAGTCTGCAATATGTGCCAGTATGCGCCCCGAATATTCAGATTCGTTTTCTGCCCTCTGTACAGCAGACTCAAAGATATAATCTCGGTAACAAGGCCTCCTGCTGCGGCTAACAGCATGGGGGTGGTCGGAAGGTCGACAAGATTCTGAAGCCTCATGAAGCCCATCCAGAACACGAGGATTCCCATTCCAAACAGGAACACCCCGTTGACGAGAGCGCCTACGATCTCGGCGCGGACAAGCCCGAATGTCTGAAAGCGTGTAGACGCACGAGCGGCATAACGGCCGGCCACAATTGCGATCAAGATTCCGCCCACGGCCGAGGAGGTGTGGAACGCATCCGACAGGACAGCAATCGATCCCGTCCATATCCCGATGCCAAGCTCGATGAAGAAGTATATTCCCGTAAGCCAGGCGGCGATCTTTAGAGCGCGAGCGTTTGCCCCGTCTCCGGAGGGCATCCCATGTCCGCCATGTGACGGCGCTGCTGGTTGGTGACCGCCATGCATCATCTGAAAATAACCTTCCGAAGTGTGTTCTCGGATGAAAGGCGCGTCAATATCCATCTGCAAATAAGAAAGACCGACGCCTAAATCATGATCGGGCTTTCTCGTAAGCTTGACTTGTAACCTAGCTAAGGGCGTCCTTTACGTCCAGGAAGACCTGCGGCATGGTCTTGGCGCTGCCCGTGGGCACCAGCGTGGCGGCCGATTCGTCCTCTATCTCGGGGACCACTTTCAGTGAAATGAGCACAGGGCCTTTCGTTCCCATGATCTCGTCCAGGCTGGTGGCGAATTCCTCAAGGTCGTCGAACTGGTAGCCCTTCGCGTAGCCTGAAGACTCGGCGATGCCCTGGAAGCTGAAGCCGCCGGCATTGGGTATTGGCTGTCCACCCGTGACGCCGTACACGCCGTTGTCGATGACGAAGTGGTACAAGTTGGCGGGCTTCTTGCCGCCGATGGTGACTATGGCGCCCAGGTTCATGAGCAGGCTGCCGTCGCCGTCGATGACGATGACCTTGCGGTCCGGTTGCGCCAGGCACACGCCTAGCGCCACCGACGCCGCCTTGCCCATAGCCCCGCGTATCGGCAGGTCCAGGGTGTCGTCGGAGCTGAGCTCGGACCAGGTGGTGCGTCCCGTCATGGTGGGCACCACGACGGCGCTGCCGCGAAGCTTCTCAATAAGCGCCAGTGCGTCTTTCTGATTAATCATGATTACGCGTACTCCGCTCCCATCAGGCAGGCCACCGGGCGCTGCGTCTGTTCCGCCAGCTCGAAGGCGCTGGAGATGCGCCCTACGTCGGCGTCCTTCTCGACCAGGAAGTACTCTATGTTCCAGGCGTCCAGAATCTTCTCCGTGTAGCGCCCAGCCGAGTCCGGGGTATGGCCGTGCCGCGTCCAGCCCCTGTAGCCAATCATCATCACCAGCGGGAAATTGATATCCAGCCCCATGCCGCGTATGGAGTCTCCGGACTCGAACATGCCCGTGTTCTGGATGAGCACGACGGGCTTCTTACCTCCGACCCAGATGCCCGCCGCGATGGGCATGCTTTCGCCCTCGCGGCAAACGGGCACCAGCTCAATGCTGTCGTCCGCCACCATCTGCTCGTACAGGTAGTTGGTCTCGCTATCCGGCAGCCACACCACGTGGGTAATGCCGTTCTTGTTTAGCTCGCTCAGGATACCCTTGGGCGTTAACGCCGGTTCCAGCATTTTCTGTATATTCCTTTCGCGGCCCGCATGGGCGAGTAACTTTGCTCAGGTCTGCCTGACGGCGTAATTATATTGGCGAGGGCTTGGCGGGGTCAACATTGCGGCAGCTCTGCTCTGGCTGTTGGCCAGCGCCGTCAAATCCGGAGCATTATATTTTCGTATCCGGCGGCGATACATTGGGTTCAGAACCACATCGCGAGGAGATGGGGAATATGCCGTGAGTCCTGGAGGATTCAGCCGACATTGCGAGGAATCGAGTCTTAGTTACTATCTCAGAATCGTCATGGGGGTGTCCAGAGGGGCTGGGGGATGTGCTCCCAGGAACAAGAGCCCCAGTGTAGCTGGGCGGGAACAAGGCATCCGCCTTTTAGAGATAGCTACTGATGTTTATCCAGGACGTTGCTCAATAGAGGGACAGGGGGTTACGGGAACATACCTGCCGACAATACACATTCAAAAATAGGCAAAACCACCCGTCCGCCGTGGCGGACGGGTGGCCTCGCGATGGGGCTCCGGCGCTGAAGGGAGGTTAGATGACGTCTAATGCTGTGGGGTTGACCGCTGGGTGATGTCGTCCTTGCGAGTCGACTTTGAGAACCGGCGCAGGAACGGCGGCAGGTCCAGCTCGCCACTGTCGCTGGCCAGCGCGTCCCTGAGCATCTGCGCGACACCGTCCTCCCTCTCCTGGAGGCTCTCGGTCGTGGGGAAGCCTGTGGCGATTATGGTCAGCTTGATCTCGTTTTCCATCTTGAGGTCCGTTACCATGCCGAAGATGATGTTGGCGTCGGGGTCCACGACTCGCTGAATGACCTCTGCGGCCTCGTGCAGCTCTGAAAGCTTCAGATCGCTGCCTCCGGTTATGTTGAAAAGAATGCCTCTGGCGCCTTCTATGGACACATCCAGCAACGGGTTCGTAATTGCCCGCTGCGCCGCCTCCCTGGAGCGGTGCTCGCCAATGCCCCATCCTATCGACATCCAGGCCGGGCCCGAATCTCGCATGATGGACTGGACGTCGGCGAAGTCCAGATTGATTTCCCCAGGTACCGTGACAAGCTCTGCGATGGACTGTACGCCCATCCGCAGAACGTCGTCCGCCATCTTGAATGCGTTCTCCGCGGTGATCTCCTCCTCGCAGATAACGTGAAGCCGTTCGTTGGGAATCACCAGCAGCGTATCGACGTTCTGTCTCAGGCGCTGGATGCCTTCCTCGGCCTGGCGGGCACGGCGAACGCCCTCGAAGCTAAAGGGGCGCGTCACCACGCCTACGGTGAGGGCTCCGGTCTCCTTGGCGATCTGGGCTATCACTGGTGCCGCGCCGGTGCCGGTGCCGCCGCCCATGCCTGCCGCAACAAAGATCATGTCGGCGTCGCGGACGGCATCGTAGAGCTCCTCGCGGCTCTCCTCGGCGGACTTCATGCCCAGGTCCGGGTTGCCGCCCACGCCCTTACCGCCGGTAAGCTGGTCGCCCACCCTGATCTTGAGGGGTACGTCGCATCGAACAAGCGCCTGTGCGTCGGTGTTCACCACCATGTATTCGACGGACGGCACCCTCTCGCGGAACATTCGTGAGACGGCGTTGGAGCCACCGCCACCCACACCGATAACCTTGATCCGCGCCATCCCATCGACTTCCCTGTTGCTTACGGCCATTGGACCCTCCCTATGTTATTTCGCTAGATAAGTGTGTCTCCCCGACGTGCCGGGGACTGTCTCGCTTCGCGCCGAATGAAACGAGGCATTGGGCATCTAATGTCATATATTGAATTCGGCCATCTCGGGTTAGGTAGATTAATTCGCCTATTACCTGCCGCCTCTGCGGAAGGGGTTGAAAAACCTGGACCTGCCTCCGCCGGCCGACACAGGCACCTTGCCCTCAGCCACGGACCGTCTCCCGTTGCCGGGGCCGTTTCCGTTGATTGGGCTGTAGGTAGCAGTAGCCGTGCCGCTATGTGTAGCGCCCCACAGCAGGATGCCGAAGCCCGTGGCGTACTCCGGCTGCTGCAGGCCCAGCGGAATCTCCATGAAGCCACTGGGCGCGGCCGTTCGGACGTTGCTGGTCAAGGTCCGCTTGATCATGTCCTCCAGCCCGTCCATATTGGAGCCGCCGCCCGTCAGCACAAGGCGGAAGTTGTCGAAGTCGGTTACGTCTGCGTCCTTCAGCGTGATCATGATTAGCCGCATCAGCTCCATGGCTCGCTCCCGCGTAAGCTGGCAGAGGTCGCGGCGAGGCACTTTGAGACCGGCAGCCCGCCCCAGGACAGGCAGGGTGATCTCCTCGTGGGGCCTCACGGTGTCGGGCTCGGTGCTGCATTGCGTAATTTTGGCCTCTTCGGCGGCTTCGAATGTGGTGTTGTAGGTCATGCAGATATCGTTTGTGAACTGGTAGCCGCCAATCGGGATTACCGCCGAGTAGGCAATGGTCCCTCCCTTGTACACGATGATGTCCGTGGTGCCGCCGCCGATGTCGATAACGGCTGTGCCCCGCGCCCGCTCGAGAGGAGTCAGGACCGACTCGCTGCTTGCAATGGAGCCCAGCACCACGCCGTCTACCTTGACGCTTGCGCTCTCCACGGCCCGCACCAGCCTGTCCACGGCCATGGACGAGCCCGAAACCACGTGGGTCTCCACCTCCAGGCGGTTGGAGTGCATACCCATGGGGTCCTTGATGCCCTCCTCGCCATCCAGGCTGTAGCTAATGGGCAGAGCGTGCAGCACTTTGCGGCCGAGCTCCTTGCTTGCGTTGGCCACGGTCTCCGGGATCCTGCTGATATCGCGGTCGGTGATGACGCCGTGTGAGCCGACCCAGTCCAGCACGTCCCTGCGGTTTTCAAAAGAGATGTGAGTGCCGGTGATACCGACGAAGGCAGACTTAATCTGGACGCCTGCCTGTCTCTGCGCCTCCTGTACGGACTCGCGTATGGCCCGTTGGGTCTCGACGATATCCTCGATGTTGCCTTTGGACAGGCCATCGCATGGCACGATGCCGTGACCGAGGGCCTCCAGGGCGCCGGTGTCGTCCACGCCGGCCACCAGAGTGAATATCTTCGTTGTGCCGACGTCGATAGCAGTGATAATCCCGGACGGTTGCATCATTGCGGTCGCTCCATCATTTCAGTTCTCGAAATATCTAGGTCCGTTCGGCCACTCGCAGGCGAGCGCTGCGGCTGCGAGGGTTGGCCGCGACCTCCTCTTCCTTTGGCCTGATAACCTTGCGGTTCACCAGCCTCACCGAAGCGGTGTGCCCGCACACGCACATCGGCGTCTCGGGAGGGCATACGCAGTCTCTGGACTCCCTGCGCAGCGTGGTCTTGACCAGTCGGTCCTCCAGCGAGTGGTAGCTCACCACCGCAAGCCTCCCACCCCGTTCAAGGAGCTGAATGGCCTGTCCCAGCCCCGCCTCGATGTTTTCCAGTTCGCCGTTCACCACCATGCGAATGGCCTGGAAAGTTTTGGTGGCCGGGTGAATTCGTCCCCTGGGACGTCCCACCGATCTCGCCACCACCTCCGCCAATTGCGTCGTGGTGTGAAGGGGGCGGGCCCTCACGATGGCCCTGGCAATGCGTCTGGAACCACGTTCCTCCCCGTACCTATATATAGCGTTGGCAAGGTCCTGCTCCGAGTACCCGTTTACCACGTCGGCGGCCGTTGCCGTCTGGCTCTCGTCGAAACGCATGTCCAGCGGGGCCTCGCGCCGAAAGCTGAATCCCCTCCGTCCCACGTCCACCTGTAGGGACGAAATGCCCAGGTCCATCAACACACCGTCAGCATGAGCGATGCCGCGGTCGCTTGCGAGCGAGACCATGTCGGCGTAGTTGCCGTGAACCAACTCTACGTTCTGCTCAAAATCCTCCAGACGATCGGACGCGGCCCTCAGGGCTTCAGCGTCCAGGTCCAGACCAATCAGCCTGGGCGGAGGCGATACCGCTTCCAGTATGGCCAGCGCGTGTCCACCTTCTCCCGTGGTGCAGTCAACGTACAGCCCGTCCGGCCTCACCTGCAGTGCGGCGAGCACCTCCTGCACCATGACGGGCGTGTGATATACAACCACCGCGAATCACCAGCGGCCCCGAATCGCGGTCCCTTGCGCCGCCGGGCCCCCTCGCCCATTTATAGTAGCCCCCCAGTGGGCCGAGGCGAACCAATCGTGGTAAAATGCCTTGCGTGCCCAGTGTTAGCCAGGTTTAATTCAGGTGTCATCCAGCGAACTATGGCACTCCGTTGGGACTGAGTTTCCCAAAGGATTCGACACACCCGCAAGGGTAATTTGGATATCTCTTTGAAGCAAAATTAAACGGGAGAAAAATAACTCGGGAGCGCAGTGCTTAATCATGGCTGACGATAAGATCAAAAAATTCAATTTGGGCATCCTGACGATTAGCGACACCGGCTCTCAGGGCGGGCGACAGGACACCAGCGGCGACGCCATAAGCGAAATCATGTCCCACGAGGGATTTGTGGAGGTGGTCCGCGAGATCGTGCCCGATGAACGGGATGTCATCTCTGCAAAACTGAAGGAGTGGTGCGACGGAGGCGCGCTGGACCTGGTGCTGACTACGGGCGGCACAGGTCTGGGCCCACGTGACGTTACGCCGGAGGCCACGCGCGAGGTGCTGGAGTTCGAGGTGCCCGGCATCGCGGAGGCCATGCGCGTTCAGACGCTGAAGAATACGCCTTTCGCCATGCTTAGCCGGTCCACGGCAGGCGTGCGCTCCGGTTGCCTGATAGTCAATCTGCCTGGCAGCGAGAAGGCCGTGCGCGAGACGCTGGCCGTGGCCGTGGAGGCCATCCCTCACGGTCTGCAAATGCTCAAGGGCTGGCGGATGCACTAGTGGCCGATTCGCCTGTCGTGCGGTTCCACGTCTTTACTATCTTTCCGGGCATGTTCGCCGGGCCCACCTCCCAGGGCATGACCGCCCGGGCCCAAGCCAAGGGACTGGTCGAGCTAAACCTGTACGACATCCGCGAGCACACCCACGACAGGCATCGGTCTGTTGACGACTACCCGTTTGGCGGCGGCCACGGAATGGTCATGAAGCCTGAGCCAATGTTCGAGGCCGTGGAGGCTCTCAAGTCCGATGCTTCCTTGCCTGAAGGCACGCCGATAATCCTGCTCACGCCCCAGGGACGGCCTCTCACGCAGACCGTGGTCGAGGAGCTTGGCGAGAGGCCGGAGCTGGTGCTGATTTGCGGCCGCTACGAGGGCGTGGACGAGCGCATTCGGCAGCACCTGGCCACGGACGAGATAAGCCTGGGCGATTTCGTGCTCAGCGGGGGTGAGCTGGCGGCCATGGCGCTGATTGACGCGGTGACGAGGCTGGTGCCCGGAGTGCTGGGGTCCATCGAGTCCGCCATGGACGATTCCTTCACCACCGGCCTGCTGCAGTACCCGCAGTACACAAGGCCGGCGCAGTTTCGCGCCTGGAGCGTCCCG
>JACZVF010000131.1 GCA_022572805.1 Chloroflexota bacterium | reverse complement strand
CGCCATAGTCGTGCCAATCGACATAAGGTCGACCCCGGATTTCCTGCGTCACGTCGTCAACCAGGCCAAGCCGGTTCTGGCGCTCACATCGAGCATGCCGGCCTTTGACACAGGGCCGGTGGGCCTGCCCGCCTTGCATTTCGAAGAGCTGGACGAGCTCACGTATCAGCTCCCTGAGCCGACAGACGTGCATATGGCGCCCGACGACCTTGCGGAGATCATGTACACCTCCGGCACTACAGGCGACCCGAAAGGGGTCATGCTTACCCACGGCAATCTGCTGGCCAACCTGCGCTCCATTCAGGAAATAATTCCGAATGCAGGCAGGCACCGTTTGCTGTCGCTGCTACCGTTGAGCCACATGTTCGAGCAGATGGGCAGCATGCTAATGGCGATTAACGGCGGCGGGAACATCACATTTACGATAAGCCGCCAGCCTGCCATTCTGTTCAAAACGATGCAGGAACGCAAGATCACGATGATGCTCCTTGTGCCCCAGGCGCTGGAGCTGTTCATGAACGGCATCGAAGCGGAAGTCGAGCGTCAGGGCAAGACGAAAACGTGGAATCGGTCGCTATCGTTGGCCCGACGTCTGCCACATCCACTGCGGCGGCGTCTATTCAAGAAGGTGCACGCCCGCTTTGGAGGCAAGCTCGAATACATAGTCTCCGGTGGCGCTGCCCTGGACGCCAAGCTAGGCGAGAAGTGGAAGCTGGTCGGCGTGAAGGTCCTCCAGGGTTACGGCGCTACCGAGGCCTCCCCCGGCATCAGCTCCCACACGCTGGAAGACCCCAGGTTCGACTCCGTCGGGCGTCCTTTGCCGGGAGTCGAGGTCCGCATATCCGACGATGGCGAGATTCAGATAAGGGGCGACAATATCACCTCCGGCTATTGGCAGGCGCCCGAGCGCACGGCGGAGGCATTTGACGGCCGCTGGTACAGGAGCGGCGACATGGGGTTCGTAGATGACGAGGGTTACCTGCACATCATGGGCCGCAAGAAGGACATGATAGTGCTCGCCAACGGTCAGAACGTTTTCCCCGAGGACATCGAGGTGGAGCTGCGGTCGGAGCCCGGCGTAACCGATGCCGCAGTAGTGGGCATGCCCGGCGCGTCGGGGCAGGAGGTCCACGCGGCGCTGATCGCGGACCCGGACGGCGCGGCGTCCGCCATAACCTCCGTAAACCGGCGCATGGCCGAGCACCAGCAGGTCCGAGGATTCACGGTCTGGCCGGAAGAAGACTTCCCCCGCACCCATACCTTGAAGGTAAAGAAGAACGACGTAATCGAGTACCTGACGAATTTGGCCGCCGGCGACGCGGAGCCCACAGAGGCCGGCCAATCGGGGGGGACGTCCGCAAGCACCGGTGTCATAGATGTGGTTGGCCTGGTATCCAGGGTCTCCGGCGTACCCGCTGCGGAGATATCGCAAGACATGACCATGGGCGACGACCTTACTCTCGATTCTTTAGGCCGCGTGGAGCTGCTCTCGTCCATTGAGCAAGAGCTGGGAGTGTACATAGACGAGTCCCTGTTGTCGTCCTCAACTACGGTGGCCGAGCTGGAGGCCATGATGGAGTCCCAGCGGGAGGCCACGGCGGTGCTGCCCAGGTTTTACAAGTGGCCGACTACCCGCTGGTTCGTCTGGGTAAGGGAGCTGCTGCACCATGCCTTGCTTTTCCCCATACTCGTCATCATGTACAAACCGACCAGGTACGGAGTAGAAAACCTGGAGGCTCTCGACGGTCCGTCGCTGTTCGCAGTTAATCACAATGCTATCCAGTGGGACAGCCTGGTACTTACCAAGGTGACACCGCGCCGATGGAGAAGGCAGCTTTCTTTTGCGGCCGCGGCGGAGGTCACCTTTGGCAAACGGTGGCTGGGCGCCGCCGCCGCCGCCATAGCAAACGCCTTCCCGCTCTCACGCGACACCGCCATTCGCGCCAGCCTGGAGCACCTGGGCCGCATGATGGATTCCGGGTGGAACGTGGTCATATTCCCGGAGGGCGACCAGCAGCTCGGCGGGCCCATGCTGAAGTTCCAGAGCGGCACCGGACTGCTCTGCGTGGAGTCCAACACGCCGGTTGTGCCCGTGGGACTGACCTGCACCAAGAAGCGCGGCAGCAAGTGGTTCCCCTTCCGGGAGCACGTCACGGTGCAGTTCGGCAAGCCAATCACCTTCGCCCCCGGAACGTCCTACGAGGAGGCCACCAGGACCATCGAGAGCGCGGTAAGGGAGCTACACCTGTCCGGCCGCGAAATCGCCTCTTGACCGGCCACTCGTCCTCCGCAGGCCGTTCTTATGGAAGGCATATCGTATCCGAGTTTCGTCGGGGTCTAGTATGGCGAAGGCCGGTTTGGCCCTTAATCCACAGAATCGAGGCATTTTACAGCGATGGCACTGAGCATCAGCAGCATTGCCGGAAGCGGCGAGCAGGGATTTGGCGGCGATGGCGGACCGGCTACGGCGGCCCTGATGGACAACCCCTTTCATTTAGACTTCGGCCCTATGGGACGCTACCTGTACGTCGCGGACTGCTTTAACTACCGGGTGCGCAGAGTAGACATGAATAGCGGCGAAATCACTACGCTCGCCGGCAATGGCGAACAAGGTCACACCGGAGACGGCGGCCCGGCAACGGAGGCACGCATCGACGAGATTTACGCCGTTCAAGTCGACGCGCGTGGAGACGTTTACCTGCTGCAGAGGTTCAACCCCGCCGTGCGGAAGGTAGATGTCGGCACCGGCGTCATCACCACGGTGGCGGGCAACGGCACCCCCGGTTATAGCGGCGACGGCGGGCCGGCCACCCAGGCCCAGATGCGCGAGCCCAACGACTTCGCGTTGGACGGGGTCGGGGGCCTGCTCATAGCCGACATTCAGGACCAGCGGATTCGCCGGTTGGAGCTCGCCAGCGGACTGATGACCACGTTTGCGGGCACTGGGCGGAAAGAGCACACAGGCGATGGCGGCAAGGCCTCGGAGGCCGGCATTTTCGGAGCAAGGGCGGTCTGCGTGGACGGTAAGGGCAATGCCTACATCTGCGAACGCGAGGGCAACACGGTTCGCAGGATTGACTCCTCAGGCATCATCACGCTGGTAGCGGGCACTGGCGAAAAGGGCTACTCCGGCGACGGCGGTCCCGCCATCGAGGCCACATTCAACGGCCCAAAGGCCATCCGGTGCGACAGCCGGGGTAACGTCCTGATCGTGGACACGGAAAACCATGCCATCCGCAGGCTGGACGCATCCACGGGCATTGTTGAAACCGTAGCCGGCGGACGCAGAGGGCCGGACGGGGATGGCGGCGACGCACTTGAAGCAGGTCTCGCAAGGCCCCACGGCATCGTCACAGACAGCCGCGACGCCATGTACATCGCCGACAGCGAGAATCACCGGGTAAGGCTGGTGCGGTAGGCCAAGTCTCCTTGAATCCAGCGTAAACGAAAACGCCGGGCTTCCCCATTTAAGATAATCCGGCGCTTCCTTTTCACGAATTGATTCAGGCTTTCTGAGCGGCGCGTTCAGCGTTTACCGATGCAGCGGCCTCCTTCATCACACCGGACATCAGCGCGTAGGCCGCGGTCCACGCCTCCTTTACCTCTCCTGTGAAGGCGTCTCCAAGACCCTGCTCCAGCGTCCACAGAAGTGCAGCGCCGACGGTGTCGTAATGCTCGTTCTGTACGCCGTAGTTCAGATGGCGGCGACCCAACTCCTTCAGGACGGGGACCAGCGCCTCTGGCTTGTTCAAGCCGCGGACCACCAGGTTGAGGGTGCTCATCAGCTTTCTACCCTGTTCCTCGGCGTTAATCTCGAACAGGGCCTCAACGGAAGGGTCCATCTCGAACAGCTTTCCGTAGAAAAGCTCCGCAGCCTTGTCGGCTATTGGTACTACCTTCTCCCAACTTTCCTGAACCAGCATAATCTGCTCTGGCTCCACAAGAATTCTCCCTTCATATGAGACGTTCTATTCATATCTTCTCGGGATTTGGACACGTCGTGCGGCCGTCTGAACGATGTAGGCATGTATGTTTTGGCTGGCCGCGCTACTGTATTTGCAGACGCGCGTCGCCTTTTGACGCCAATCTTTGACCAGGAAAGACAGGGCTGATAAGCTTGCTCCCGCCTATAAACGAATCTGCCTTCTCTCCGAAAGGCGATCACTACAGGGGGATTTAATGAATCTGCTGATTTTATCAGGCGGGCCTCACCCTTATGAAGAGTCCACGCCGGCGCTGCAAGGGTTTTTGAAGGCGGCGGGACACCAGACCGAGGTGACCGAGGACGCGGGTGTGTTGGCGGACTCCAGTCGAATGGCCGGCTTCGACGCCCTGATTTTCAATACGAAGCGTGATGGCGACATGACCATGTCCAGGGCGGAAATGGCCGGCCTGACGGCGTACATCCGCGGCGGCAAGGGCTTCGTGTGCATACATATTGCCGGCGCGGCGCCACCCGAATGGCAGGAGTACTACGACATCACCGGCGGAGGATGGATTTCCGGGGAAAGCTACCACCCGCCCTACGGGCAGTTCACGGTCAACGTCAAAAACCCGGACCATCCCGGAGCGAAGGGCATCTCGGATTTCGTAACCAACGACGAGCTATACATGGGCATAGAGTATCGCGGGGACGGAAACGATGTGTTCCTGACAGCCGACGCTGAGGACAGCACGCACTCATGGCCTCCCAGGGGCGGCTCGCCCAAGTTCATGTCCGGCGGCACGTTTCCGCTGGCATGGACGCGGTCATTTGGCGAGGGCAAGGTATTCGTTACGCTGCTAGGCCACAACGGCCTCAGCTTCGAGACCTCCGAGTTCCAGAAGCTAGTCCTGAACGGAGTCGACTGGGCCACCAGCCAGTCATAGTCAATTCCAGCGGAGGAAGCGTAGGCCTGGACTTTGACGGCCCAGCCGGCTGAATGCTATGGTGTTATTGGCTTGAACACACTCGGCCACGCATAAAGTCGAACGGGAGGAGCGCCCATACCTTTGAACGCCGAGCAGGTGAACGCAGGGCAGACCAACCTCCCAGCTATGCCGGACCTTCTTACCGTGCTGGAAGACAGGGGCTATCGATTGACGGGCCCGCGGCGGAGCGTTATCGCCCTTCTGGACAGCAAAGGTGAAGGTTTCAGCGCCGAGGAGATCTGCGGGGAGCTGCCGCAGGTGGGCCGCGCCACCGTGTACCGTACGATAAAGCTCCTGGTGGAAACCGGCGTAGTCTGCAAGCTTTCGTTTCCCGACGGGGCAGCCAAGTACAGCCTGGCCCGCGTGGAACACCACCACCACACGCTCTGCGTTAAATGCGGGCGGGTGGGCGAGTTCCGGGCATCGACTATCGAGAGACTTCTCCGCACGATAGGCGAGGACATCTCGGGCGACATCGTTGGGCATAACATCGAGTTTCACATCGTTTGCCGGGAGTGTCTCGCCAAGTCCGCAGCCTGACTCACCAAGCCCGGTCTTGCCCCCAGGCGGCATTGCAAAAAACACGCCAGATTCGCGGATATATCCTTCGACAAGCTCAGGACGAACGGATTCTTATGCCTCCGTTCGTGGTGTCCGACTCAGAAATAGGAATATCTTCGGACTCTCCGCCACCATCGTGTTAGTGAGGGCGGAGTCTCCCCGACATATCGAGGGACCGCCGCAGCGGAGAACCTGTCGAACCACAGGCCACGAGACGACTTATTGTGCAATGCCCTCCAAGGTCTTATGGGGGTCTCCCTCCGGATTATCCCTCAGGATACTTTCCTTCGGGCCGCTGCCACCACTACGAACACTGCCGTTGCCACCAGCGTCATCGCAGGGCCGGATGGCACGTTCAAGTAGAACGAAACGTACAGACCGACGACAGCGGACACGCCGCCAATAACCGCACCCAGCGCCATGGCCGACGTGAACCGTCTGACCAGTAGGAAAGCAGTGGCCGACGGCGTTATCAGCATGGCAATGACCAGCACAATGCCTACGGCCTGCAGGGCAATTATGATGACCAGGGCCAAAAGGACCAATAAAAGGTAGTCCAGCGCCCTGGTGGGGAGGCCTATCACTCTGGCGCCGGTAGGATCGAAGCTGGTGAATACCAGCTCCTTGTGGAAGGAGTAGACCACGACTATCACGGTAACTGCGAGACCCAAGGTCACTGCGACATCGGAGCTGGAAACGGCCAGCACCTGGCCCAGCAGTAAATCCTCGATGTCCACGGGGAGCCCGCGGGCTGCCGTCATGAGCGCCAGGCCCAGCGCGAACATACCGGCAAACAGGATGCCAATCGAAGTGTCCTGGCTCAATCCCGACCGCCGGCTCAGGTAACCCACAAGGACGGCCACGGCGATGCCGGCGGGCACGGCGCCAATGAACGGGCTTACGCCCAGCATGAACGCAATCACCATCCCCGGCAGGACGGCGTGGGCCAGCGCATCCCCCATGAAGCCCAGGCCTCTGGTAACTACGTAAGCGCCGAGAATGGGGCACATTACGCCCACCAACACCGATACGATAAGGGCGCGCAACATGAAGCTGTAGCCAAAGGGAGCGAATAAAGCGGCTAGTGCGGACTCCATTTAACCGTGGTGTACCCCGCCATTGCCAAAGACCACACCGTGCGCGCCGTACAGCTCTTCCAGGACCTCCGCGGTGAAGGCAGTCTCGGGCGGGCCGAAGGCGCATATGTGGTGGTTGATGGCCAACACCACGTCGAATCGCTCGGCCATATTCGTCAGGTCGTGGGTCGCAATGAGTATGGTCCTGCCATCGTCTCGCAGGGAACGCAACACCGTCACCAGACCCTCCTGGGAGGCCACGTCCACGCCGCTGAAAGCCTCGTCGAGCAACAAGATTTCGGCCTCCTGAGCCAGGGCGCGGGCGACGAAGACTCGCTGGCGCTGGCCGCCCGAAAGCTCATCAATCATGGAGGAGCGCTCGTCCCACATGCCGACCCGCTCCAGCGACGACTGTACGATGGCCATATCCGTCTTTCCGGGCCTACGAAGCCACCCAACCTTGCGACTTCGCCCCAAGGTAACTACGTCCATAGCGGAAACGGGAAATCGCCAGTTAACGTCCTCGCGCTGCGGTACGTAAGCAATCCTGCCTCTGGCCTTATCAGGGGGCTGGCCGTAAACCAGTACGCGCCCCGTCTCTAGAGGCAGAAGGCCGGCTATTGCGTTGAACAAAGTGCTCTTGCCGCCGCCATTTGGACCAACGACTCCCAGCAGAGCAGAAGAACCGACCTCGAAGGTCACGTCGCTCAGCACGAGCACGCCGCCCAGTATGACACTGACGTTATTCACGGCGAGCGCCGCGTTGTACGCACCATTGGCCATGATTTACCTGAGAGCCCCCACTATTATCTCCACGTTTCGCCTCATCATGCCTTCGTAAGTCCCGACGTCGGTGCCGGGCGGGCCCAGTGTGCCTACCAACAGCCCCCCCACGACGGGAACACCGGTCTCCTCGGATATGCGCCGCGCCATGCGGTCGCTCACCGAGGCCTCCACGAAAATGGCCTTGGCCTGATTTTGCCGTATAGCGTCGACAAGCATGGCCATCTCGCCGGCAGAGGGGTCCCGCTCGGTGGAGACGCCGGGTATCACTGCGCCCACCACTCGAAATCCATACCTATCGGCGAAGTAACCTAGCGAATCGTGTGAGGTGACCAGAATTCTGT
>JACZVF010000130.1 GCA_022572805.1 Chloroflexota bacterium | reverse complement strand
TGTATTAATATGCTGACCGATGATGGCCACGGCATCATCCCCCAAAAAGGGCGGACGCCCCGTAATCATCTCGTAGAGCATGGCCCCCAGGGAGTACAAATCGGACTTCGGGGTTACCTCCCCTCCCATGGCTTGCTCCGGGGGCATGTAAGACACGGTTCCAACCATCATCCCTTCGGTCGTGAGGCGGGAACGGTCCAATGAGACCGCCAATCCGAAATCTCCGATCTTTGCGGTGCCATCGGATGTGAGCCACACATTACCCGGTTTTAGGTCCCGGTGGACGATGCCCCGGCTGTGCGCGAATTCCAGACCACGGCACGTTTGGATGGCAATGGAGATAGAGTGTTCCAGTGACATCTTTCCATCCGGCGCATCCCGCAGGACACCCTCCACGTCACCACCTCCCATGAGTTCGGTGACCATGAAGGGTTGACCTTCATGATCGCCCAAGTCAAAGACGGTGACGATGTGAGGATGAGAGCCGAGCCTCCCCATCGCCTGAGCCTCACGGGAGATGCGGGTCCTGGAGACTTCGTCCAGACCATCGGTCTTGATAAGGGCAAAGGCAACTTCCCGGTCAAGGAGCGTGTCTTGGGCCAGGTAAACCTTTTTCTTGCCGCCCTCGCCCAGGACCGCTTTGATCTGGTATCGGCCGCCGGCGAAGGAAGTGGGCTGACCGGCAGAAATGATTGCGCTGACGGTGGATGCACCGGCCGGCTGTGCGGAGGATTGGGCGGGAGGAGCAACGGAAGAGGACACCCTTTCCTCTGCTACTCGCAAAAATGCTTTTGCGTCAACGTTTTCCGGGTCGAATCCCAAGACCTCTTGCGCAAGGCCGGTTACCCGCTGCCAATCCTGCTCGTCGGCCTCGTGCTCGATCTGGTCCAGCAGACGCTCAATGCGCCTAATGATGCGGTCACTCGCCATTACGGTGGCATATTAGCGTCTATGAGCGTGATTGTCCACTTTATCTACCCGTTCACTACCCATTTACCGGCGGAATATTACGAGGCGCCGGGCGGCGCTAAGGGCCGATTCGTTGACGCTATTCTTGCCGGCAATGGTACTATTGAATCATGTGAATCAACAGAGGATCGTCCTCTGCCTGCGCATAGGCGTTCAGCGATTGGTAATGTCTGCCGTAGGGCATTTGATCACATCAATCAAAGTTTAATAGGAAACTTCGGCAAGAGGGGGGACATGGCCCGGCAACAAGCAAAAGCGCGCTTCCGGCCAGTAGGCGATGGAAGTAAGCACACGTCTGAGGACACGTTCCTTCGAGAGGAGATGCAGCTTGCCTTCCGCAACCGCGGGATACCTCTGGAAGCGTTGCGTTATCCACTCACTCCCACCGGCATGCACTTCCTTCTAACCCACTTCGATGTTCCTGAAGTGATGGAGGAGTCGTGGTTGCTCAACGTAGGCGGCCTGGTTTCCAACCCCTTGACGCTGACCCTCGCCGAGATCAAATCTCGACCCAGCCGCACCGTGCCGGTGACCCTGGAGTGTGCCGGGAACGGCCGGGCTCTCCTGCAACCCCGTTACATCAGCCAGCCATGGCTTACCGAAGCGGTGAGCACCTCAGAATGGACCGGGACGCCCCTCAAGGGAATCCTAGACGAGGCCGGCGTGTCAGACAAAGCGGTGGACATCCTGTTTACCGGCCTTGACCAGGGCGTTCAATCGGACATCGTGCACTACTACCAGAGAAGTTTGAACTTGGCGGAAGCTACCCGGGATGAGGTGCTGCTGGCTTATGCAATGAACGGCGAAGACCTCCAGCCGCAACACGGATACCCCTTGCGCCTGATCGTGCCCGGTTGGTACGGCATGACCAGCGTAAAGTGGCTGGACAGCATCGAGGCAATACCCCGGCACTTCGATGGCTACCAGATGGACCAGACGTACCGATACACGGTTTCCGCTGACCGTCCCGGAGAGCCAGTCACCACCATACGGGTGCGGTCGCTCATGGTGCCGCCGGGCATCCCCGAATTCCTTACGCGCACCCGGCTGGTCAAGGCTGGTCAGATTACCGTTTCAGGAAGGGCTTGGGCAGGCAGGCAAAGCGTGTCCCGCGTGGAGTTCAGTGACGACGACGGTATGAGCTGGCGTGACGCTGAATTGGGAGAGCAGGTCGGCGAGTTTGCCTGGATAGCGTGGTCTTACCGATGGGACGCCAAGGCGGGAAGACGATTCTTGCGGGTGCGAGCCACGGACTCGGACGGCAACGTGCAGCCGTCGGCACAGCCGTGGACGCTGCTGGGCATGGGCAACAACATGACCCAACGGGTAGAGGTCATCGTATCGAAACCAGCTCCGTGCTGAAGCGGGCATGCGCCGTGCTTGCCCTCGTCAGCCTTGCCGAGTTATTGGCCGTGTCTATCTGGTTCTCCTTCTCCGCCATAAAGCCGCTTTAAATCCAGCACAGGCCAGCAGGCATCCTACGTCTATGATTCGACACTTTATCGACAGCACCTCAAATGACAACACTAGGGGAGGCAAGCGATGGCCAGGCGGATAAACAAGCAGGAGACTTTGCCCAGGGGATGGCCCGTGTCGCTCCTGTGGGCGGCGGTCATAGTCGGCGTGTCCATCGCACTGAGCGCCACGATAAACCCACTGTTCGGGCGAAATGTGCATTGGGACTGGATGGCAGGCGTCGCGCCTGTCTCCTTTGTGCTTCTCTTGCTGGCCTTCCGCCGCCGCTGGGTGTGATCTTATCGAATATCCGGCTCGCCAAATTTTCGCCCATCCAAGGCCAATTCAAAGACATGCCTGATTTGCCCACAGGCTGCTAAGTTCGTTCCAAGGCCGGCCCACTATGCCGACACAACAGTTACGGAAGGATGTTAGCAGTGCCACCAGACTGGTTCGACAAGGTACCCAAGGTAGAGCTGCACCTGCATCTGGAGGGAGCCATACCCCGTCCGGCGCTGTGGGAGTTGATGCAGAAGTATGGCGGCGACTCTTCTGTTCCCACTCTTGCCGATCTGGACGAGAAGTTCAGGTATGCAGACTTCCCCGAGTTCATAAAGGCGTTTGTCTGGAAAAACCGGTTCCTGCGAGAGTACGACGACTTTACCTTCTTTAGCGAGGCCTTCGCCCGGGAGTTGGTGCGCCAGAAAATCCGGTACGCCGAGGCCTTCTTTTCGCCTGTGGATTTTTCCAAGATGGGTTTGGAAACAGGCAGGCTCTTCGAGGCCGTCCGGCGCGGGCTGGCGAGAGTCCCGGAGGTAGAGGTAGCGCTGATAGCCGACCTGGTGCGGGATTACGGCTCCGAACGGGCGTTGATGACCCTGAGAGAGATCGACGAATCGAGAGAAAACGGCATCGTCGGCATTGGTATTGGCGGGGGCGAGCACAACTTTCCGCCAGAGCTGTACGTGGATGTGTACAACAGCGCCAGAGAGATGGGGTTCCACACGACAGCACACGCCGGCGAGGCTGCCGGAGCGGAGAGCGTCTGGGGCGCGATACGGCACCTAAAGGCGGAGCGCATCGGGCACGGCGTACGCTCACGCGAGGACGAGGCGCTGCTGGACCACCTGGCGGAGAGCCGAATTCCGCTGGAGATGTGCCCCTACTCCAACGTCTGCACGCAGGTGGTGGATTCCATCGAGCAGCATCCGATCAAAAACTACTTCGACCGCGGCATCATGGTCACGGTAAATACTGATGACCCGCTGATGTTCGGCAACACGCTGTCCGGCGAGTACCGGCTGCTGCACGAGCGCCTGGGCTTCTCGCAAGACGAGGTGCGCCAGGTCATCCTCAACGGCGTCGAGGCCACGTGGCTACCTGAGGACCGCAAACGGGAGCTGGCGGCGGAGTTCACGTCGGACGCTGCGTGGGCGGGCTAGACCAGCTCCTTCCAGCCGACGGCTTCGCAGTGGGCATTGGCCAGGAACGAGTCCGGGTGCCTGCCGAATGCCCGAAAGGCCTCGGCGAACTCCCGCAATTCCCCTTCATCGGCTAGCCCGGACTGAGTGACCCTGTCAATGAACGTCCGCTCGTTTTCAAAAGTAGAAGCATAGATGTCCATGAACCGTGTAAGCGACTCCCCAGTCGGATAGTTGTCGTAGGATGCCTGGGCGAACACACGCATGAAACCGGCCTCACGCAGCAACGACCTAAGCTGTCTTCCCAAATATGGAGTACCGCTCACATTAAGCCAGTTCTTAAACATGATTTCCACCGCCCGCCTAATTTGGTCCTCCCCTGGACCGGAAATTAACAGCCCGGCGCCATCAATATCGCGTACACCCAAAACACCTCCGGCCTTCAAGACCCGGTGCATTTCCTGAAAAGCCTTTAGCGGGTCTTGCAGATGCTCCGGCATGTTGTGGGTGAACACAGCGTCGAATGAATTATCTGGAAATGGCAGCTCGTAGGCACTGGCGACCTGGAAGCGAACATTCGTAACCCCTCGCTCAACAGCGTGTCTTCGCGCCGCCTCGACCACGCTTTCGCCCACGTCGACACCCGTCACCTGCCCCGGGTCAGCGCGCGCCGCAAGGCCCACGGTTATGGAGCCGGGGCCACAACCGCAGTCCAGCAGGCTCATACCGGACTTTAAATGGGGCAGAAAGAACGCGGCATTCACCTCCGCCGTCCGGCTGGCGTGGGATTCGGTGGTCCGCAGAGAATCGTAGCTAACTGCATACTCATCTTTTTGCTGGGCCCGGTCGTTGGGTGGGTTAGACATGTAACTTCTCCTAATAGCTTTCATCGCAATCTTGCCAGCCAAACGGGCCTGATATAAAATCCGGCGCGAAGGCGTTGGCGCGCGGCGGGAATAGCCTCAAGGATATCAGGTACGCACGCGATAGCACCACCCCCATCCTCACCTTCCCCCAACGAGGGGGAAGGGATCAAGTTTCTCCACATCATGGAATCTACTGCGAAGGGATGGGTATAAGATATCTACCCGACAACAAATAATGAATCAGAAGGAAAGGCCGGAAAAGACAATGACAGACCTATTAGTCAAGGGCGGCGAGGTCATCGACCCGGCGCAGAACATTCGAGAAAAGCTGGACGTTGCCGTTAAGGACGGCGTTATCAGCCAGGTGGCGGCGGACATCGACCCAAGCGGATTCGCGCAGGTGGTCAACGTGGCCGGCAAGATCGTCATCCCAGGCATGATCGACCTGCACACGCACGTCTACGAAGGCGTCAACCAGACGGGCGTCAGCCCTGACGTGGCGGGCGTCCTCTCAGGCGTCACCACTGTCGTGGACGCGGGCAGCGCCGGCTGCTACAGCTTCGGCGGCTTCCCCAAGTTCGTGGTGCCCAACAACAAGACGCGCATAGTCTGCATGCTGCACATATCCAGGGTCGGCCTCAACTACCAGCCAGACCTCTCCCGCCGCGAGGACATCGACATCGAGGAGACTGTCAACGTCATCAAGGCGAACAAGCCGTTAATCCAGGGCGTCAAAATCCGCGCCGTGGGCCCCGGCGTGCCCCGCATGGGCGTCGAGATGATTCGCCTGGCCAAGCAGGCGGCCACGGAAGGCGGCGTGCGTCTCATGGTGCACATCGGCGACCGCAGCATAGTCGGCACCGACGGCCCCACGCTCACTCAGGAGCTGCTGCCTCTGCTGGAGAACGGCGACATCATCACCCACCTGTTCAGCGGCAACCCCGGACGCATCATCGGCAGCGACGGCAAGGTCATCCCCGAGATACTGGAGGCGCAGGAGCGCGGCGTCTTCCTGGACACGGCCCACGGCAGGCAGAACTTCAGCTTCGACGTGGCCAGGCAGGCTTTGGAGGGCGGCGTTCGTCCCCGCAGCATCAGCACCGACCTGACAATTCCCGGGCGGCAGAACACCGTTCACAGCATGACGGAGATGCTGTCGCGGTTCCTGGCGCTGGGGTTCTCCCTGGAAGAGGTCGTGCGCATGTCCACCATCAACCCGGCGTCGGCGCTGGACATGGATGACCGGCTTGGCACCCTGCAGGTGGGCCGCGTTGCCGACATAAGCGTGCTGTCCGAAGAGACCGGTAGCTGGGTCTTCCACGACACCCAGGGGGACACGCTCACGGGAGATAAGGCCCTGGTGCCCGTGGTAACGGTCAAGGACGGCGAGGTCTTCTCTCCGGACTGGGGACCTCGGCCATGGGGCTGGCTGCCGGACTCGGTTTCTTAAGTCATACGTTCAATCCCAAAGCCAAATATGCGAAAATACAGGGCAGGCGGAAAACCTGCCCTGTATTTCCGAACGCCCTGACTCTCGGAGTAAATAAGTGACAGACGACATCCTTGTTGAGAAGGCCGACGACATCACCACGGCGACCCTCAATCGGCCCGACTAACGCAACTCCATCCAGTACCACGGCTGGCTGGAGCGCGACGAAGATGTCAGGGTGATCGTCTTGACCGGCGCCGCCGATAAAGCATTCTCGGCAATGGCGGACATCGAGGGCTTCGAGCTTTACCGCGGCAACTTCCGCAAGGGCCGCACCGCGTTCATGGAGAGACGCAAGCCCAAGTTTACGGGCAGGTAGAAGATTTAATCTCCCCTGACGGGAGAGGATTTAGGTGAGGGTGAGAAGGCTGCACCCCATCCCAGCCTTCGCCCGCGTAAGGCGGAAGGGATACATAAACTCTTGATCTGGAGCACAATATGACCAACGCACTGCCCCTGGACGGAATCACTGTAGTGGACTTCAGCCAGATACTGGCCGGCCCCTTCTGCACCATGATGCTGGCGGACATGGGAGCCGACGTCATCAAGGTGGAGAAGCCTAACGGAGGCGACGACACCCGCCGCTACGGACCACCGTTCATCAACGGCGAGTCGGCCGCTTTTCTGACGCTGAACCGCAACAAGCGCAGCATGATTCTCGATATGAAGCACGAGGATGGCCTCAGGATTGCCACGCGCATGCTGGAGCAGGCCGACGTAATGATTCACAACTTCCGCCCCGGCGTTGTAGACCGCATGGGTCTGGGCTACGAGAGCGTACATGAGCTCAACCCGGCCATCATCTACTGCACGGTGTCGGGCTTCGGCACTACGGGGCCCTACGCGGCCAAGGCGGGCTTCGACCTCATTGCCCAGGGAATGAGCGGCCTCATGAGCATCAACGGGTTTCCCGACGCGCCGCCGGCCAAGGTTGGCGTGCCCCTGGCAGACCTGAACACCGGCGCCTTCGCGGCCTTCGGCATACTGACGGCGTACGTCAACAGGCTGAAGACGGGCCAGGGACAGCATGTGGACGCCTCGCTGCTGGACTCCGGCATCGCCTACACGCTGTACGAGTCGGCCACCTACTTCGCCACTAACGAGGTCTCCGGGCCTCTGGGCTCGGCGCACCGCATGATCGCCCCTTACCAGGCATTCGCCACACAGGACGGGTACATCAACATAGGCGCGGCCAACCAGAACAACTGGGAGCGCATGTGCAGGGCTATAGGCCAGGAGGACCTGTTGGAGGACGAACGCTTCACTTCCAACGGGGAGCGCATGGTGCACATAAAAGAGCTGACTCCCATCATGGAGAAGACATTCAAGGCCGAGAGCACGGCCCACTGGGTGGACCTGCTGGAGGGCGCAGGCGTCCCGACCGGGCCGATATACAAGGTGGACCAGGTCTACGCCGACCCACAGGTCAAGGCCCGCGACATGGCCGTGGAGGTGGACCACCCGATTGCAGGCCGTATCCGCAACATCGGTGTGCCGGTGAAGCTGTCCGACACACCGGGCTCCGTGCGCAAGGCAGCGCCGGTGCTGGGCGCGCACACCGACGATGTTCTGGCCCAATTTGGCTTTTCTGAGTCTGATATTGCCGGGTTCAAAGAGAGTGGGGCCGCAATCCAATATTGACCGCTCTGCCTGCCGGCA
>JACZVF010000129.1 GCA_022572805.1 Chloroflexota bacterium | reverse complement strand
GCAGAACCGCGAAGAGTTGTTTCCACTGGTGTTGGCTGGCTTGAAGCACTTTGTCGAGACAGGCGAGCCTATGCCGATGCCCGAAGCTGCTTAAACGGCGAGTTATTAACAAGATCCAATGAAATTAGGAGTTACGCAGTTGAATACGAAATGCCTAGCTGTTTCATGGCTGGTGCAGGTTCAAAATGGCCCCAACTGCGTAAGTCCTAAAAATATTTGTTCTATCACATTTAGAGGAGGCATAAATTGACTAATCAGGAGATCTCAGCCGACTTTCCTTATGAATCACACTACGTTGACGTGCTCGGCTCCAAAATGCACTACGTTGAAGAGGGTGAGGGCGACCCTATTCTGTTCCTTCACGGCAACCCTACGTCCTCCTACCTCTGGCGCAACATCATTCCCCATGTGACGTCTCTGGGGCGAGCAGTCGCGCCCGACCTCATAGGGATGGGCAAATCAGACAAGCCGGATATCGAGTACCGCTTCTTCGACCATGTTAGGTACGTAGACGGCTTCATAGAGGCGCTGGGACTAAAGAATATCACCCTGGTTATCCACGATTGGGGTTCAGCGCTGGGCTTTCATTACGCCCACCGAAACGATTCCAATATTAAAGGCATCGCCTTCATGGAGGCGATACTAATGCCAATTCCGAGTTGGGACATGATGCCCGAGCAGATGCGGGAAATCTTCAAGAATCTCCGCGACCCTGAAGTGGGCTATGAAATGGTCGTGAATCAGAACTTCTTTGTGGAGCAGCTTCTGCCTATGGCAATCAATCGCCAGCTCACCGAGGAGGAGATGGACCGATACAGAGAGCCATATCTAGAGCCCAGCAGTCGCAAGCCCCTCTGGGTCTGGCCTAACGAAATTCCTATCGAGGGCCAGCCGGCCGACGTTGCAGAGGTCGTCGGTGCTTACAGTCAATGGCTACAGCAAACGGAGTTGCCGAAGCTGCTGCTCTATGGGAACCCGGGTGCGATCATTACCGCGCCAACGGTGGAATGGGCCAAACAAAGCCTGAAGAACCTCAGCACTGTGGACATCGGCGAGGGCGTCCACTACTTGCAGGAGGACAATCCACACCAGATCGGCTCTGAGATCGCCGAGTGGATAAAGAAGCTTTAGGGGCGGTACAACTGCGAATGACCTGGAAAGCGCACTCGCGAAGGTTCATGCCCGGCAGGTGAAAAGACCTCAACCGAGGTTGAGGCCAACGTCCGTAAGTCGGGACGACAGCATTTACTACCTGGTGTGCGGCTGTGGTTGGCCCCAAATAACGTGATGGGAAGATTTGAAGCCCGAAACAACAGCCCGATAGCCAATGCGCTGTTGTCAATAATCGCAACTTGACTTTCCGCTAGTCCATCAAAAGGAGAAATAGTGAATAACGTAAAAGTTCAAACAACAATCGATGCATCGGTAGAGGAAGTATGGCGGGTGCTGGCCGACTTCGGTGGTATCCAGAAATGGGCTCCGTCCGTTACCAACTCCTACTCCCTGTCGGAGAACAACGGCGGTCCGGAGGCGGCGCGCCACTGCGATGTAGCGGGCTTCGGGGGAATTCAGGAGTACATCACCGAATGGAAGGAGGGTAGCGGGTTCACCTACCGGGTGACCGGTGTGGGGCCGATTAAAGAGGCGCACAGCAAATGGTCTGCTGAGGCCAAAGATGGAAAAACGGTCGTGACCACAGCAATCGACTACAGTACCAGGTTCGGGATACTGGGGTCTGTTTTGAACGCACTGGTGCTTCGCCGAAAGCTGCTCCAGGGCATCGTCCTGGGGCACGCGGGGCTGCAACATCACATCCTGTCGGGCGAAACTGTGGGCATAGATTTCCGAGCGCCGGCGTCCGCTTAGGGCGTTTCAGTTTACGGTCAAGGCCCTGGTGAAGGCCCGGTAGAGGTTTCTGCCGGGCCTTTTGCCGTCCCGGTCAACCGCCAGTGTTTGAACGCCCTGTTAGGCGGATTATTCCCCTAGTGACCGGAATGACCACTATGACCAACAGGTCATCTCGATTGCCGGAGGGGATTCATGACCGACATCACCAGGAGCGTGAGCACAGCGAATGCCAAGGCCCACTTGTCGGCGCTGGTAACTGAGGTGGCTTTCGGTGGGCAGCGAGTCATCATCGAGAGGCGGGGCAAGCCTCTGGTGGCGCTGGTGGGCCTGGACGACATGATGTCCAAGGCCGAACGCCGAAGCTATTCGCCAGGGGACGCCCGGGGAGCGCTGGCCCTGGTGGGCGCGTGGCGCATGCTGGATAAGTCGGAGGCCGCGGGGATTGTCGCTGACATCCGCGCCCAGCGGGACGGTGGGGGCGACATGATTGGCGACGCCTCAGGGGACCACGAGTGATGTACCTGCTGGACACCGACGTTATGCTTGACCTCATGTCCCGATCGCCGTCCACATCGCTGGTGGCGCGGTTGGCCATGGTTTCGCCGGATGCGCAGTTTACCTCCAGCGTGAGCTTTGGGGAGCTGGTCTACGGGGCGTACAGGCTGGGCGGCGCCACCGACACATTGCTGAGGAATATGGAGGACAGGCTGCAGCCCAATCTCGCCGTGCTGGATTTCGATACCGCCGCGGCTCGGCACTACGGCATCTTGAGGGAGTACGTGCTGCGGGTGGGTCTGGGCGTGGCCGATACCGACTCACGGATTGCGGCCATTGCCATAACTCACGGCCTCACTCTGGTCACCAACTCGCCGTCCCGGTTCCATGGCGTGCCCGGACTGCACGTGGAATGCTGGTTAGAGGAGGCGTCCCCCTCCTAGCCCCGCTCAGGACATGCCGCTTAGCACCTGCGGCAGCTCGCTCAGCGTTTCTATGCGCGGGTGCGCCCCGTAGTCGGGGTGGTTGCCGTCGCGGTCCAGCAACACGGGGTTTATCCCTACTCCCACCGCCCCGTCCACGTCCGACGTTAGCTGGTCGCCCACGTGCACCGCCTCCGAGGGTGTGGCGTTAGCCTTCTCCAACGCCCTGCGAAATATGGGCGGCTTTGGCTTCTCAGCGCCCACCTCCATGGATGTCACCGTAAAGTCCAAATGCGCCAGCAGACCGAGGCTGTCCGCCAGCTCGTCCCCGTCCTGGTGGATGTTGCTTATCAGTCCAACGATGAGCCCCTGCTCTCGAAGCTGCTGCAGCGTGGGCACGGCATCGTCGAAGGCCGCCAGCCCGTACTCGACCTGCCGGATTCGCTTCCAGATCTCGCCTGCCCGCGTCGGCGACACCTCCACGCCGGCTCCGCTGAGCACCAGCCTTTCGTACTCGGCAAAGAAGGCGTCCCGCTCGGACCGGCCCAGGCTCCGCATCGGGTTCGTAGCATTCTGTGCGGACATGAAGCCGTCGGCCAGATGGTATCCCCGGATAATGCCGTGGGGAGTTACCTCGATGCCGAACTCGGATAACGCCTCGGACTGAATCTCGAATCGGGACGGCCTGAAACCCGCCAGCGTGTTGTAGAGGTCAAAGAATACCGCAGTGATCATGACCTGCCTATGATAGCATCCAAGAATGGCTGAGATTTCATAAAAGTACACGCAGCCTCAGCCTCCATTCACGATGCCTATCGCGACAAAAATATTCGACCGGCAAAAACACGTTCTTTGGGATATCCGAAAAAATGCAGGCAGGTAAATTGCCGCTGGAGCTGCTCTCGGAGCTCCTTGGCAAGATAGATATAAAGGACCCGCGGGTCTTCCTGGGCGCCAGGCCCGGCGAGGACGCGGCGTTGATCGATTTCGGCGACCGCTACCTGGTCGCCAAGACCGATCCGATCACTTTCGCGTCGGACCTCATCGGTTGGTACCTGGTGCAGGTCAACTGCAACGACCTTGCCGTGATGGGCGCGACGCCGAAGTGGGCCCTGGTCACGCTGCTGCTGCCCGAGGGAATTTCCGAGGCGGCAGTCAAGGCCATCTTCGATCAGCTGCTTGAGGCCTGCGAGGCGCGGGACATCACCCTGGTCGGCGGCCACACGGAGGTGACCTATGATCTGCCAAGGCCCATCGCCATCGGCTGCATGCTGGGCGAGGTGGCCAAGGACAGGGTGGTCATGACCTCCGGCGCGCAGGTTGGGGACAGCATTATTCTGACGCAGGGCATCGCCATAGAGGGCACGGCCCTGCTGGCGCGGGAGGCCGGGGAGCGGTTGCTGGCGGCAGGTGTCGCGGCAGACGTTATCGAGAGGGCAGGGAACTTCCTGTTCGACCCCGGAATTAGCGTTTCCGAAGCGGCCGGCATCTCTTGCGACACGGTAAACGTACACGCCATGCACGACCCGACGGAGGGCGGCGTGGCGACGGGGCTACTGGAGCTGGCCACGGGCGCAGGCGCAGGGCTGATTGTAGACCTGGACAAGATTCCGGTGCTGCCGGAAAGTCGGACCCTTTGCGACGCGCTGCGTCTGGACCCGCTCGGCCTGATAGCATCAGGGGCGCTGCTGGCCACGGTGTCGCCGGATGAGGCGACAACGCTGATTGACGCCCTCGCCCGCCGGAACATCCCAGCTTATGAGATCGGCAGGGTAACGCCTGCCGACGCCGGCCTGAAGCTGCTGACGCCTCAAGGCGAACGCGATTGGCCCATGTTCGCCAGAGACGAGCTGGCGCGATTCTTTAGCCTGTGAGGCGTCCGTTGCCATCGGGTCGGGCCGCACGTTCAGGCGGTGATTGATGTGGTAAGTCGGTCCTTTCTCAAGAATGTGCGCTTTTTGCAGGTAGAACGGGAATTGGTTTCGTCTTGAACGTGTTTAGACTGAAGGCGAGAATGTCCGCCACCCTCGTCTTTGCCCGGACCTCTGCCGGGGCGCTTGGCATATGCTGCGTTCTGCTGATCGCCGTCGCGGGCTGCGTTAGGGCCACGCCATCGGCCTTGCAGAGTTCCCCAACCTCGAGTCCAGCCGTAATCCAGCCTAGCCCCTCCCCGACGCCTGTTCCTGTTCCGCAAGCGACCGCTACGTCAATTCCTACCTCAACATCGACCACAGTGCCCTCCGCCACGGCAACCGAGTCTCCAACGCCAACCGAGCCGCCGACGATAACGCCCAACCCCACTACCACCGCCACGGCTAAACCGACTGCGAGCCCGACACCTACAGCCACGCCACCTCCGACGAGCACTTCGACGCCTATGCCAACACCTCAACCAACGGCAACACCTGAGCCGACGGGAACGCCGACTGCGATTCCAACGTTGGCCCCGACCCCCGTCAGGCGGGCCACGGGGAATCTCAAGCCGTTTTCCCCAAGACGGTGGGAGGCGCCCATCGTAGTACGGAACAGCCTTGTGGACGACTCGGATGACCCGCACGTCGGGTCCGACGTTTACGTGGGAGCCGATACCTTCATCAGTTGGGCCGTCACGAATGAGGGTCCGCATTCAATAAATCAGAGATTCTTCGTGGACCTTTATTTCAACGGAGCCGTGGTGCAGAGATGGAGCAATGAAAGCGGGGTATCGAGAAAAGGCGCTTACGTGACGGATGGTTGGGCCGGTCTTTCAACTGTGATTAGGCCATATTCCGGCAAGCACACGCTGAAATTGGTTGTCGATCCCACAGACCTGGTTCGCGAGACGGACGAGACAGACAACACCTTCGAAATGACGTTCGACTGGATGGAGCCGTTTGGTAGCCTGCCGCCGGCCGTGCCCCTGGACATTTTTGATCTGTCCCCCAAGACGCCGGAGGGCTGGTCCAACGCTATCGTTGCGAATGCCATTATTGATGCGACAAGCAGCGGGAATCTCAGCGTTGGCCTGCAGACGTATATAAGTTATGCCTTCACCAACTTGGGCGCCGCCGACGTGCCGGAGGACATACTCGTTCCCGTGTACCTTTACTTCGACGACGTTCTTGTGAACATAGAGTACTGGCGGGGCCTTCCGGCCGCAGGCACCGTAGTGAGGTCAAGTTGGCCCGGCCTGTACGACGCTGTCCACGTGAGTGAGGGCCGCCATAGGCTTAGAATCGATATTGACCCCATCAATCAGGTCTTGGAGATCGACGAAGCCAACAATGCTCTGGAGGTAGAGTTCGTATGGGGCCCTCCCGTTGCAGCCCCAGATACGCCATGACACAAACCACGATACAAACCGCATCCCGCCTTCGTGCCCTGTTGGAAAAAGTCGAGAGAGGGTCGTCAGCCGCCTTAATTCCGCCTAAAGTGGGCGTAAGTTTGTTTGATGTTCTGGATGCCTGATGCTAAACTTGTCTTAATCATACCTGATACGGGGGAGACGATTTGCCCGAAGATTTCGTAGTAAACTGGGCCGCAGTGCTGATAGTCGGCGGGGTTGGCGTGGCCGCGATACTCGGCATGTTCATGACCTCCCGTCTCATCGCACCCAAGCGGCCTTCAGCGCAAAAGGACCTGCCCTACGAATGTGGCATAGAGCCCGAGCCTTACCGCTGGTCGCAGATCAACATTCGTTACTACGTTTTCGCAATCCTCTTCTTGATATTCGACGTCGAGGCAGTGTTCTTGTTTCCCTGGGCCCTGGTGTTTCTTGACACCATCCCAGCGGTGTTCTACGAGATGCTTATATTCATAGGCATCCTGCTCTTCGGCGTTCTATACGGTTGGCGGAAAGGCGTGTTGCAGTGGAGATGAAGCCAAGGCCGCTGGGCCTGGGATACGAGCCCGGACGCGGCAACACCCCCGCGGACAGCGTGCTCCAGAAGGTGTTGCCCAACGCCATCACCGCCAAGTCCGACGAGCTGTTCGCGCTGGCGCGCAAGTCGTCGCTTTGGACCCTTTCCTTTGGACTTGCGTGCTGTGCCATCGAGATGATGGGCTCCCACATGTCGCACCACGACGTGGACCGGTTCGGTATCGTAACCTGGCCGTCGCCTCGGCAGGCGGACGTGATGATAGTGGCGGGCACCGTCGTCAAGAAGATGGCCGATCCCATCAAGCTTCTTTACGAGCAGATGCCGGACCCCAAGTGGGTTATAGCCATGGGTAGTTGCGCCACCAACGGCGGGCCTTACTACCGTTCATACTCGGTGGTGATGGGCGTGGACCATCTCATACCAGTGGACGTGTACGTGCCTGGATGTCCTCCCCGTCCCGAAGCCCTTATTTACGGGCTGCTGCAGCTTCAAGAAAAGATTCAGCAGGACGCCAAGAACCGTGGCGTCACGCTTTCCGACGAAATCCTGGACCCGCTCCCAGAAGTTACCGATGACGACACCTCCGAATCAACCAGCTAGGCGGCCCAGGCGAGCGCCACCCCAAGCTCCCGAGGCGCCGGTAGCCCTCAGCCCCGTGAGCGAGGCGCTGTCCGATGTGCTCAGGGAGGTCTTCGCCGATTTCGAAGTTGAAGTGGGGGCCAAGTTGGACGAGGTCACGCTGACCGTGAAGCCGCAGGACATTCCGGCAGTATGCAGGCTGGCTAAAGAGGATCCCCGGTTGCTGTGCAACTACGTCAGGTGCCTGTCCGTGGTTGATTACGTGGAGCGGCTGGAGGTCAACTACCATCTCCTGTCGCTGGAAAAAAGGCACAGGTTCGTGGTGAAAACCAACGTATCGCCGGATGAGCCCTACGTGCCGTCAGTAATATCCGTATGGCGCGGTGTGGACTGGTTCGAACGCGAGGGACACGACCTGTTCGGCATCGTCTTTGAAGGACACCCAAACCTGTCGCCGTTGCTGCTATACGAAGGCTTCGAAGGGCACCCCGGGCTCAAGAGCTTCCCCTTCCACGATTACGAGGAGTGGTAAAGAAGTGATCAGTGTTTAGTAATTAGTACTAATAACGAACAATCCTTGCCCGTACCTTCCAAGAATATACTCAAAACTAAAATCCAATAACTCAAAACTAATAACTAGAACCATGCAAATTCAAGAACAA
>JACZVF010000128.1 GCA_022572805.1 Chloroflexota bacterium | reverse complement strand
ACTTGTGTTTGGGTGTAGGTACAAGAGTAATACGGGTGAGCACCGATGGGATCAATAATACCGCTGAGCATAGCCGGGGTGGTCCTGGCATTTCTGATAGCAGTGCTGGCCGATTTTCCCATCGAGAGCGCGTTCACGCTGCGCGATTCCAGCGACGAGAGCTACAGCGTGGAGGCCGTAGAGGAGGTCGGGAGCCTGTTCACAGGCAACTACAACGCGATAATCAACGAGTTGGTCTCCTACCAGACAAATCCGGATTACGCTCGCGCCGAAGCTCGAAGACAAGACATGCTGGACCTGGGCAACAGGCTCACGGTAAACTTTACCGACTTCCAGACGAGGCTTGAGAGCGAGTTCGATATTTTAATGGCGCAGGCCGAAGAGTTGGAATCTTCCACGGAGACCACGACGTCAGAGTAGGGAAGGGTTAGGCTAGACGCCGGCGATGTTTCGGGCCTCGTCCAGCATGGTCTGAACGTCGGCAGGGGACTCTGCCTCCGCGTACACCCGCAGCAGCGGCTCCGTGCCCGAGAACCGGATTAGCGTCCAGTACCCGCCCTCCAACACGAACCGAAAGCCGTCGCGTGTGTCGACGCTCTCTACCTTGCGGCCGGCAAACGACGATGGCGCCGCCTTCTGAATGCGACTCAGGATGGCTTTTCGCTGGCTCTCCTCGAACTTCAGGTCCAGCCTGTCGTAGAAGTGCGGCCCGACCTTTTCGGTCAACTCCTCCAGAAGGTCGCTGACGCCCTTCTCGGTCTTTACGATGAGGTCCAGCAGCATGAGGCCGCTCAGAATGCCGTCTCGCTCGGGGATGTTGCCTCTGAAGGCGTAGCCGCCGCTCTCCTCACCGGCGATCAAGGCGTCCTCTTCCATCATCACCGGGCCCAGGTACTTGAAGCCCACCGGCGTGTCGAAAACGGGGACGTCGTAAATCTCGCCCAGCCTGTCGATCATGCTGGTCATCGTGATGGAGCGGACCAGGGGGCCGCTATTTTTGAGGACCTCCAACTGGTGGTAGCAGAGCAGGGCAAAGGTCTGGAGCGTTGTGATGAACCTGCCGGTGTCGTCCACTACGCCCAGCCTGTCGGCATCGCCGTCCGTGGCCAGGCCAACGTCGGCTGTCCGGTCCTGCACCTCCTCCATGAGGCCCTGCAAGTTATGGGCCAGCGGCTCCGGCTGCGCCATGCCTGGGAAAGAAGGGTTGCGCTCCGCGCGCATCTCGATTATTCGGGTTGATCCGCCCCCCAGAAGCTTGGGGAAGTAGCCTGCCCCGGCGCCGTGCATAACGTCAACGACAACATCAAGTCCGGCGTTGCGTATGGCGTTCAGGTCCACCAGGGTGGCGATATGGCCCAGGTACGTCGGCTCCGGATCGAAGTATTCGACCAGACCTTCGGCCTTGGCCTGAGCCAGGGGCATGCGCTGCACGTCGCCAGACCTCTCGGCGTCCTCGATGTACTCTTCCAGTTCGGCAACGATCTCGGGTGAGGCGCTGCCTCCGTAGCTGGGCTTATACTTGAAACCGTTCCACCGGGCCGGGTTGTGGCTGGCCGTGATAACGACTCCGCCGCCGCCCTCTCGGGCAACCAGGTTGTACGCTATTACCGGAGTGGGGGCCGCCCTGTCACAGACGTACGTAGGTATCCCGTTGGCCGCCGTGACTTCCGCCACAGCCGCCGCGAAGTCTTCCGAGCCGAAGCGTGTGTCGTACCCGATGACTACGCCCCGAGAGTCCAGACCGTGTGCCTTGAGGAACGCGGCGGTTCCCTGAGCGCATAGACGTACGTTTTCGAAGGTGTAGTCCTCGGCGATGACTGCGCGCCATCCATCCGTGCCAAACTTGATGGGCATGTTCGCTCCTGATGCCGGTAGTGTTTAGCCGATATGCGCTTATGATCCCGCGGCGTCACGGCCATCGGCCTCCCCCACAAACGCCTGCCGCCTGAGGTCCGCGGCCTTGTCGGTCTGCTCCCAAGGCAGGTCGATGTCCGTGCGTCCGAAGTGGCCGTAGGCTGCCGTCTGCTTGTAAATGGGGTTACGCAGTTGCAGGTCTCGGATTATAGCGCCAGGCCTCAAGTCGAAGTGGTCGGTAACCAGTTGCTCTATGATCCGGTCGGATATCTTGCCTGTGCCGAACGTCTCGATAGATATGGAGATGGGCCTGGATATGCCGATAGCGTAGGAAACTAACAGCTCGCATCGGTCGGCGACACCTGCGGCCACGATGTTTTTGGCGACATATCGAGCTGCGTATGCTGCCGAGCGGTCGACCTTCGTCGGGTCCTTTCCTGAGAATGCGCCGCCACCGTGTCGTGCCATGCCACCGTAAGTGTCCACCAGGATCTTCCGGCCTGTTAGACCGGTGTCGCCGACCGGCCCGCCAGTCACGAACCGGCCGGACGGATTGGTAACGTACCTGGTGCGGTTATCTCGTAGATTGGCGGGGATGACCTCTTTGGCGACACCCTCTATCAGATCGCGCTCGATGACGTCCTGGCTTACCTCCGGGTTGTGCTGGGTGCTCATGATTACGGTATGCACGCGCTTGGGCTTGCCGTATTCGTATTCCACGGTTACCTGAGACTTGCCGTCGGGGCGCATCCAGGGGAAGGTGCCGTCCTTGCGGCGCTCCGCCATCTTCTGGCAGATGCTGTGGGACAGCGCGATTGGCAGGGGCATCAGCTCGGGCGTCTCGTTGCAGGCGAAACCCACCATCATGCCCTGGTCGCCGGCGCCTATAGCCTCGATCTCGTAATCGCTGGAGTTTTCGCTTCTGACTTCAAGGGACCGGGTTACGCCGTGAGCGATGTCCGGCGACTGCTCGTGCACGGAGACCACTATTCCGCAGGACTGGTAATCGAATCCGTATGAGGAGTCGACGTAGCCGGCATCCTTGATGGTGGACCTGACGATCTGCTGCATGTCGATGTACGAGGTCGTGGTTATCTCGCCCATGACAATTACCAGGCCTGTCGTCGTGCAGGTCTCGCAGGCCACCCGCGCCATCGGGTCCTCCTTGAGAATGGCGTCCAGTACGGCGTCGGAGATCTGGTCGCACAGCTTGTCCGGGTGTCCCTCGGTCACGGACTCCGACGTAAACAGGTACGACGGTGATTCCATAAACGTATTGCTCAATCTGGGCCTCCTTTGGAACTTGGGTGGAACCTGGGCCTGGGGAATTCCGGGAGAAATTCCGGCGCGTCGGAACGGGCCAACAAGGGCCCATTCCTATTTTCTTCAAATGTAGGCAGAGCTCAGGAAATCCCTAGTCTCTCGATCTGGTCTTCTCTCAGGACCAGCAGGTCTGCCTCGCCCTGGGCCAGAAGCACGTCATCATCGTCCGTCAGACTTCCCCCGATCTTCAGTATCCTTCCGGACTCCTTCACCAGCCAGGATTTGGCTGTGATTTTTTGCCCGGTATTGATTGGCCTCCTGAAGCGCGTTTCCATGCCCCTCATCATGGCCACGATGCCATTCTGATACGGGTAGTTTTCCATCACCTCATACAGCAGCGACGTGATGATGCCGCCGTGCGTAATACCAGGCCAGCCCTGATGCTCCTCTTGCGGAACGAAATCGGTGACAACGTTTTCGCCCTCGATCCTGTAGCTTAACTTCAGACCGATCGGGTTGTCGCTTCCGCATCCGAAGCAGTTTGGATAGCTCTTCAGCGCCACACCAGCCACCGCCCTCGTTTCAGTCTAAGTTCCGACGTCCCAGCTACTCAGGTAAGTCTCCTGTTCCTGCGTAAGGGTATCTATGTTGATGCCCATGGCGTCAAGCTTCAGCCGCCCTATCTCCTCGTCGATATCCTTGGGCACCACGTACACCTTCGCCTCCAGGGTGTGGGCCGTCTGGGCCAAGTATTCCGCGGACAGCGCCTGGTTTGCGAAGCTCATGTCCATTACCGCCGACGGGTGACCCTCCGCCGCGGTGAGATTGATCAGCCTGCCCTCTCCCAGAAGGTAAAGGCGTCGGCCGTCGGACATGAGATACTCCTCCACGAAAGGCCGGGCCTCCTGCTTGCCGTCGGACAGCTCCTCCAGCGCCTCGATGTCGATCTCGACGTTGAAATGGCCGCTGTTGGCTATCAGCGCGCCGCTTTTCATGACCTCTATGTGCTCGCGGCCGACGGCTTTCAAGCCGCCTGTAAGCGTGATGAAGATATCCCCAACCTTGGCCGCCTCCAGCATGGGCATGACCTGAAAGCCGTCCATGGCTGCCTCGAGGGCGCGGATAGGGTTGACCTCTGTGACAATGACGTCGGCGCCCATTCCCTTGGCGCGCGACGCCACGCCTCTGCCGCACCAGCCGTAGCCGGCAATCACTATCTTCTTGCCGGCCAGGAGGACGTTGGTCGCCCTGATGATGCCGTCCAAGGTGCTCTGGCCGGTGCCGTAGCGGTTGTCGAAGAAGTGTTTGGTGTCCGCGTCGTTAACGGCGATGATGGGGTATTTCAGCAGCTTGTCTTCGGCCAGGCTCTTTAGTCGAATAACGCCCGTAGTCGTCTCCTCCGTGCCGCCGATAACGTTCTCGGCAGCGTCTGCCCTGGTGGAGTGGAGAAGCGCCACCACGTCGGCGCCGTCGTCCATCGTCATGTGCGGCTTTGTGTCAATCACGGCGTTCATGTGCCTGTAGTAGGTGTCGTTGTCCTCGCCCTTTATCGCGTAGGTGACGATACCGTACTCCGCCACCAGCGCCGCCGCGACATCGTCCTGTGTGCTGAGGGGGTTGCTGGCGCAGATGAAGACCTCGGCGCCGCCGTCCTTGAGCGTAAGCATGAGATTGGCTGTTTCCGACGTAACGTGCAGACATGCCACTATACGCAGCCCGTTGAGTGGCTTCTCTTTGGAAAAGCGCTCCCGTATCTGTTCAAGAACGGGCATCTCTCGGGCCGCCCACTTTATCCGCTTGACGCCCTCCCTTGCCAGCGATACGTCCTTTACATCTCCTGCTGTGACTGTAGCCAATGTATCCTCCCCAAGACTCGGCGCGTCGTTGCACCGGGCCACGCAATTTTTAGTCCATCAATAATGTCCCTTAGGTAGAGTTTCACCCTCTTTCAGAGGAATGAAACTCGATATTTCGGCAAATTCTCGGAACCTCGATTCGATATCGTTGTGGCTCAGGTGACCTATACGGTCGGCGCTGAAGTCCTCCACGCAGAAGGAACCCATTACGGAGCCCAACGCCGCTGCCCTGCGGTAACCGTCGGGCGTCAAGTCGTCTGTCGCGGCCAGGTAGCCCATGAAGCCGCCGGCGAAGGAGTCCCCCGCGCCGGTGGGGTCCACCACGGTCTCCAGGGGGAAGGCCGGCGCCGCGAAAATTGAATCGCCGTTGAAAAGCAATACGCCGTGCTCGCCGCGCTTGATGACGACGGCCTTTGGTCCAACGCTCATGATATGTCTAGCTGCCTTGACCAGGTTGGCCTGGCCGGCGAACTCCTTGGCCTCGCCCTCGTCCAGGAACAGCACGTCCACCTTGCTGATGACCGCGTTGAGCTCGTTTTTCTTGCCTTCAATCCAAAAATTCATGGAGTCCAAAGCCACCAGCCTGGGTCTGGATTCCATCTGGCCGAGCACGTCCAGCTGCAGCTCTGGATCGATGTTCGCCAGGAAAAGATAGTCGTGCCGTCTTTGCGCGTCGGTCAGCTTGGGCGAGAACTCCGCGAACACATTGAGCTGCGTGTCCAGTGTGGACCGTGTGTTGAGGTCCTCGGTTTCGTATACGCCAGACCATCGGAAGGTCTTGCCGGACCGGCGTTCCAGGCCGGAAACGTCTACCCCGTGCGACTCCAGCATCCGCACGTGCTTCTGGTCGAAGTCATCGCCCACGACGGCCAGCAGGCTTACCCCGGTGAAGTAGCTGCTGGATAAGGAAAAATACATTGCGGAGCCGCCCAGGGAGTCCTTGCGGCTGCCCGAAGGCGTGTCCACGGTATCGTAGGCGACCGAGCCCACAACCAGTATCGACATATACGAGAAACCTTCCTTACGTCACGCATCACTCAGACTACCGGGACGTCATGCCAGACTCCGACCACCGCGAGGATGAGCCCCATGGCGAAAAATGCCGGCTCGGTTCATCGGGGCGACCTGGACGCCGGACCCCGTCAGGAGTGCTCTACTTGTTAGCCTCTCGCTCGGCCTTGCGTCGTTCCTTCATTTTCTTCAGCGTCTTGCGGTGTTTATTCCAAGCAGCCCGTTTGGCTTTGTTCATGCTTAAGTCTGCCTCCAGTCGTATGTTTGCGTCCCAGTCCTACTTGTCCGAACCGTAGCTGGTGGGTTGGCCCTTCTCTATCCAGGCGCCAGTGCCCTCTTCGATGTTGTAAAGATTTTCGCCGTCGAAGCCCATGGCCGCGGCCATTTCCGCCGCCACGCCGCTGCGTACCCCCTGCGCGCAAATGAACAGGAGCTTCTTGTCCTTGGGCAGCTCGTCGATTCCGGCGAGGAGGTCGTCCAGTGTGATGAACAGGGCGTCCTTTACATGGCCCTCCTCGTACTCGTCCCTGCGCCGGACATCGATTACGACCGTGTCGTCATTTTTGTTCATTTCCGCAGCTTCCTCTATGCTTACCCTGTAGTATGGCTCTCCCGCATCTTTCCTAGGCATGATCTCTCCCTCGCAGATAGTCTTGTGCAGGCTACAAATACCTGCCAACCAGTGGCGCCAATCTTTCCTTTGCTTCCTGGGGAATGTGGTCCCTGTCGGTGATAATCGCGTCTTTTAAGGCCGACTCGCAGGCGCAATCCCTTTTCCGGGGGAGCTTTGTGACGACGTCGACGATTATTTTGCGGGATGTCTCGGTGTTCTGAACGAGGTTTGCTATCACAAGCTCCACGCTCACCTGCTCTTCGGACTGGCGCCACACATCGTAGTCCGTCACCAGCGCCAGGGTGGCGTAACAGATCTCGGCCTCTCGCGCCAGCTTGGCCTCGGGCAGCGCCGTCATGCCGACAACACTTGCACCCCAGGACCTGTAAAGCTGGGACTCGGCCCTGGTGGAGAACTGTGGCCCTTCCATCACAACGTACGTTCCCCCTGAATGCACCGACGCCTTCTGGTCCCGCGCCGACTGTGCCAGAACCTCGCTCAGCGCTGGGCAGAAGGGTTCCGCGAAACCGACGTGGGCCACGATGCCGTTGCCAAAGAACGTATCTTTCCTACTCCGGGTTCGGTCTATAAGCTGGTCCGGCACCAGCAGGTCCAGCGGCCTCACGCTCTCTTTCAGGCTGCCCACCGCGCTTATGGATATGATCCGCTCGACGCCCAATGTCTTCAAGGCGTATATGTTCGCGCGGGCGGGCAATTCCGTCGGCGAAAGCCTGTGTCCCTTGCCGTGACGCGGGAGAAATGCAATGCCGACACCATTTAACGTGCCGGTCACGATTCTGTCGCTGGGCGGTCCGAAGGGGGTACTTATCTCGATCTCGTCCCGGTCCGGCAACCCGTCCATATTGTACAGCCCCGAGCCGCCAATAAAGGCGACCTTAGCCTCGGGCAACGTCGCCCTCCATCAGCCGCTTGAGCCCCTTTTCGTAAGGTTTCCGCGCCACGCCGTTCTCCGTGATTATGGCCGAAACGTAACGGTTTGGCGTTACGTCGAACGCCGTATTCAAAATCCCTATGCCGTCGGGGGTGACACGGTGGCCTGCAATGTGCGTTACCTCTTCAGGCGAACGCTCCTCGATGGGTATGGCGTCACCCGTGGCCAGCTCCATGTCCACGGTGTTAGTCGGCGCGGCCACGTAGAAGGGCACGCCGTTCTCTCTGGCCAACACTGCCAGGCTGTACGTGCCGATCTTGTTTGCCACATCGCCGTTGGCTGCGATCCTGTCGGCGCCCACCACGATTGCCTGCACCTTGCCGC
>JACZVF010000127.1 GCA_022572805.1 Chloroflexota bacterium | reverse complement strand
AACAAAATTGGCCTGCTCCGGATTGTATATGTATGTTCCATCTGTCGGGACAGCTGTAGGGGTAGGAATTGGAGGCTCGTAATACCTAGGTCCGCCAACGGGCCCCACAAGTTCAAGCATGTGATGCCAAGCATCTGGAGGCTCCTTAAGCGCATAATATTGATAATCCAGCTCCATTACTGGTGCTCGTATCCTGAATCTATACCCCGGAAACGCACCTTCCTCACATCCGGCTATTCTCTTGGTGAAGCATGAGGTTGGCCACATTACTTCCTCCGCAGGGCCCGCCGGATATATGTTTTCTGCGCTATCAAGACCCAACCAGTTTGCCAGCCCTTGCATAGCTTTCTCGATCATGCCACATACATCGGCTATGCCGTCCCCATCGCTGTCCAACTGCTCAGGATTGGACACAAAAGGGCAGTTGTCCTCCGTGTCAGAATATCCGTCCATATCACTGTCAACCAAGGATGACAGCTCTAAATTCATAGGCCATATTGAGCCGTTCGGGTCTATGAGAAACGTTGATCGTGTTGTAAGGTAGGACTCCGAAAAATGGGTTGGGGGATTTTCGAAGTCTTCGAGCCAATTTCCATTTTCGTCCTCAATATAGTTGACTCGTTTTGTTTTCAGTATTATTTGTGCCACACCTTCCTGAACATCCAGTGGTACTTGCCAAATCCAAGTAGTAGATTCATAAACTTCGATCACCTGCGCTTCCAAGACTACTGGTGCAAAGCTGTTGGGATAGTACACCTCAGGTCGCGCCCAGGACGTTGGGGCGAACAAACTAGCGCTGAAAGAAGCTCGTTCACCAGGTCTCACCCTGTGAGGAATAACGTCACCAATCGTAATCCTGGCGGCCGCACTGGATGGAGCTACATTCGAGCCGGATGCGGGGATTGGCGTTTTCGGACCTATCACCGGTACGGTCGGTTGTGCTGAAATGGTTGGCGCAGGTGACGGGTTTACATTTGGAAATGGAGAAGGCGTTTGGGTAGCCCACCAGACGGGATTTGGTGCCACGTTTGCCAGCCGCTTTTTGGGCAGGCCCGGTGTTGGAGAAGACGGCGAACCTGAGGCAGCCTCAACCGTTGCCGCATCGAATGCCTCATCCAGCGGCGGCTGGCCGCCAGCGTTCTGGACCCCGCAGGCCGACAGGAGCAGCGCTAGGCACGCTCCGATGCCGATAAGGTACGCTTTGGCTTTCAGGACCTGTTTGATCATGGTCACGCCCGCTGGCAAGAGATCTCCTCGCCTTACATTAGGCTACACATTATAATGACGTTCAAGAGCCTCGGAATGTTCCATGCTTCATCCCTAATAACTTATTGAACTTCTGCCTTCTCTTTGAAACCCACAATGCTAAGAGGAATTCACGCCCCATTTCTGGCGCAAAACATGCAGCGAGGCGTCCCCTAAAGTCCTTCCACCGCCTACCCGGCCTGTGATATAATTTGGAGTCGCACGGGCGTTCTAAATTTGATACGATATGTTCTGAACGGTCTGGAAATCGCACAGTCGGAAACTGTCGATCTTTGGGTCTATTCCGACTTTCTTGTGCAAAGCCGGTAACCAGGGTAATCCAAAAAACTAGAGGAAGCAGCAGAGGTTGGTTTTTCATGAGAGTCGTGTTCCTGGAAGACGTTGAAGGCGTGGCCCTGGGCGGCGACGTCAAAGAGGTAAAGAACGGTTTCGCTCGAAACTACCTGATTCCCAAGAGCCTGGCGGTGCCGGCGACCCATAACGCCCTGCAAAAGGTGAAGGGTCTCGCCAATCAGGCCGAAAAGGACCGCGTCAAGCTGCTTTCCGACCTGCGTGAGTTGGCCACCCACCTTGAAGGCGTCCAGATCAACGTGGAGATGCGGGCCGGCGCCACCGGTCAGCTTTACGGCTCCGTCACAAACGTCATGGTGGCGGAGAGGCTGCACGAGCTTACCGAGCAGGAGATCGACCGCCGCCTGATTGAGATCGCCGAGCCGATTCGCGAACTGGGCAAGTTCGACGTCAACGTGCGGCTCCACGCAGACGTTCAGACGCGGATCTCCGTCCTGGTGTACCCGATTGGCAAGGACCCTGATGAGTATGCCGAATCGCTTTTGGCCGCCGAATTGGCAAAGGCGGAGGCTGATGCAGGCGAGGAGCAGCTCGCGGTAGATCAGGCGGAGGCGCAGGATAGCGACTCGACTGAGGCCACTGGCGCTGATGCGGATGACGCCGCCGAATCGGAGCCTGGCGCAGACGAAGCGCCCGAGGAGGACGCGGGCGAAGAGGAATCGGACGACGCATCGTCTGAGGAGAATTCGGGCGGGAACGACGAAACTGCGGAGGAAACCGAATCAGAAGAGGAGTAAATTTCATTCCAAATCCCTTGTAATCAAGGCTGATATTTCCATAGCCTTAGCTGTCCGCCGTGGCGGATTTTAATTGCGAATGCGACTTGCCGAGTTAATTTGCCCTTATTCGAGGAATGAAATTTGTACGCCGAACGCCTGCCGCCCCACGACCTCAACGCTGAGGAGTCGGTCATCGGTTCGATTCTCATCGATGGCGACTCCCTTACTGCGGTCACATCCTTTCTTAACTCAAGCGACTTTTATGGCGAGAGAAATCGCCACTGCTTTGACGCCTGCATAGCCCTGTTCGAAAGGGGCGAGGCGATCAACCAGGTCACGGTGGCCCACGAGCTGTCCCTTGCCGACCATTTGGAGAGCATCGGAGGCTCCGGTTACCTGGGCCACCTGGTTATGGTGGTGCCCACCTCCGTCCACATCGAGAACTACGCCAAGATCGTCCAGCGCATGGCCATTATGCGCCAGCTTATCGAAGTTGGCGGTCGAATCGCCGGCATAGGTTTCGACGGTGGGCCCGACTCCGACGTTGCGCTGAGCCGGGCAGAGGAGCTTCTGTTCACGGTGCGTACGGGACGCGGCGCTGGGGACTTCACCCACATCAGGGACGTGCTGGACACCTACCTGGAGGAGAGCACGGCTATGCACGGGCCGGGCTCCGACCACCTGGCCCCCGTTACCACCGGCTTCAAATCGATGGACGACCTCCTGGGCGCCGGGATGCAGCGTTCCGATATGATCGTGCTGGCGGCCCGGCCCAGCGTGGGCAAGAGCACGCTGGCCTTCAATATCGCGCGAAACGCGGCGGGACAGGGCAACAGTGTAGGTATATTTAGCCTGGAGATGAGCCGGGACCAGATTGCAATGAGAATGCTTGCGAGCGAGGCGGACGTTGACAGCTACCGCATGCGCCTTGGCCTGCTGAGCACCAACGAGGAGACGCGCCTGCTGGACGCCGCGGGCATGCTGTCGGACATGCCTATCTACATCGACGACACGCCCATTCAGAATATCGTGGAGATGCGAGGCAAGGCCCGGCGCCTCAAGGCCGAGCGCGGGCTGGACTTTCTGATTATCGACTACTTGCAGCTCATAGGCGGGACGGGCAGAACCGACAACCGCGTGCAGGAGATGGGGGAGATATCCCGGTCCATCAAGGGCATGGCGCGGGACCTTGAGATACCGATTATCGCCTGCTCGCAGCTCAGCCGCGCCATCGAGCAGCGGCCTAACCACCGGCCGCTGCTGTCGGACCTGCGGGAGAGCGGCAGCATCGAGCAGGACGCGGATATAGTGGCCTTCATTCACAGGGAGGACACGTTTATCACCAGGGAGGACTGGGAGAAGCGCGAACCCACCAAGGCCTATCCTGAGAACATCGCGGAGATCATCTTCGCCAAACACAGAAACGGGCCGGTGGGATCGGTGCCGCTTTACTTCCGCAGCGACGTGGTGCGCTTCGAGAGCCTGGAATCGACGCCGACTATGGAATACGCGTAGGAGTGTTTTCCCGATCGACGGACAGGCTTGGTTTGGCCTCGGGTGCAAGAGTGGTCGGTAATGACAATGCGAAATTCATTTGAGGGCTTTTCTCGTCGTGTAAGGTCGGTCCCGGTCCCTAGCCCCATGTTCGGCCGGCTTCTGGAGGAGATCGATGACCTGGCTGAGCTCAAGACTACGCTGAGGGTCATGTATCTCATGCAGGAAAAGAAGGGCTTCCCTCGATTCCTCACCCACGGCGAGTTGCTGGCGGACCGCACGCTGGTGAATGCCCTGGCCACCAACGGACAGCCGGACCACGGGCGTATCGAAGCGGCCATCGAGAAGGCTGTGGCAAGGGGCACGCTGGTGTCGGCGGCGGCTCAGGGCTCCGGAGAGCGCCTGTATATGGTTAACACCGAGCAGAACCGCCTGGCCTTAGCCAAGGTGGCAAATCTCGAAGATGCAGGCGACACGGGTATTGGGCTGCAGCCGTGGGAAGGGCCCGCCAAGAGGCCCAACGTGTTTGCCATGTACGAGGCCAACATCGGGCTGCTCACTCCCATGGTGGCCGACGAGCTAAGGGAGGCCGAGGAGCTTTACCCCGAGGAGTGGATAGAGGACGCCTTCCGGGAGGCGGTCAGCCAGAACAAGCGGAGCTGGCGCTACATATCGCGCATACTGGAGCGTTGGGACACAGAGGGCAGGCACGATGGAAAACCTGGGCGATATCCTAAAAAGGCTGGACGCTACTAGGGCCTCATCTGGACCGGTTAACACCCCTGTCGAGAACTCCGAGCAGGATAGCGAGGGGTCAACTTACGAATTGCCGGCGGTTGCCTGCGACAGTTGCCGCGGCCGCGGCTGGTTCACGCCGGACGTGCCCGCGGGCCACCCGGAGTTCGGGGCCATACTGACCTGCGATTGCCAACGGAACAGGCTTAGCGAGGAGCGCTCGGCCCGGCTGTTTCGCTACAGCAACCTGGGACAACTAGCCCGTTTCACCTTCGACACGCTGAACCCTGATGGCCTGTCCGATGACCCTGACGACCAGCTTGTTTTCAGTGAGGCATACAAACATGCCGTTGAATACGCGGAAAATCCTGAGGGTTGGCTGGTGCTTTTAGGCCCCAATGGCGCGGGCAAGACCCACCTGGCGGCTGCGGTGGCCAACCGGTGCATAGAGCGTGACCAGGTCGTCTTCTTCGTCCATGTGCCGGACCTGCTGGACCACCTGCGCGGGGCCTACGCTCCCGGCAGCGATGTGTCGTATAGCGAACTGCTGGAGCAGGTCCTCAGCGCGCCGCTGCTGGTGCTGGACGGTCTGGGGAGCCATAGCTCCACGCCCTGGGCGGAGGAGAAGCTTCAGCAGATAATCAACCATCGGTACAACGCCGAGTCGCCCACCGTGATAACCACGGCCAACGAGTTGGAGGAGCTGGACCCGTACATACGCAGCAGGTTACGGACCAAGGGCCTCAGCCGAGTGGTGGAGGTTGCTACGCACCAGCCGTCGCAGGTCCACAGGCTGGGCCGCATCGACCCGGAGATGCTCAAGCGCATGACGTTCGATACGTTCCACGTGCGCGGCAACAATCCCACGGCAGGGCAGCGGGCAAGTATTGAGGCTGCGTTGCAGGCGGCCAAGAACTTTGCCCGGGACCCAGATGGATGGCTCACGCTTTTTGGAGAAACGGGTGTCGGCAAAACCCACCTGGCGGTGGCCATTGCCGAGCGTCGCATCAGGCAGGGGAAGCCGGTGTTCTTCGCCTTCGTGCCGGAGTTGCTGGACTACCTGAGGTACACGTTCACCCCGGACAGCCGAGTGACGTATGACCGTATCTTCGATGAGATCAAGAACACCTCTCTGCTGATTCTGGATGACCTGGGGCAGGAGCATAGCAGCCCATGGGCATACGAAAAGCTGTATCAGATTGTCGTGCATAGGCACAACAGCCGACTACCCACGGTCATAACAAGCATGATGGACTTCACCGAGGAGCGCGGGCCCATCGGATCTAGAGTGCAGGACCCTAGCGTGGGCAGCCTGATTCGCCTGGACGCCCCGGACTTCCGCATCAAGGAGAGGTCGGCCAGAGGCAGGCGCGGCAAGGCTGCGTCTCGATAGCCACGGTGGGGACTGCGAATTGCACCTTCTGCCGCATCGTTTCAGGGCGTGCGCCCGCCAGCGTCCGATACCAGGATGAGGACATTCTGGCGTTCGACAATCACCTTGACTGGGTGCCGGTCATGCTGCTGCTCATACCCAAGCGGCACCTGACGCAGAGCGAGCTGTGGACCAGTGGGAAGCTCTTCGCCAGGATCAGCGCGCTGGCCCTGGAATTGGGTCATCAGTACTGCCCTAACGGCTTCAGGCTTCTGTCCAACTTCGGTCCCGACGCCATGCAGAGCCAGGCACACGGACACCTGCACGTGGTAGGCGGCCAGCCATTGGGCGAGTATGTCAGCCTTTGGTGAGAAATTGAATTCGTCTGGTCCGTCCATGTCAGAGGTTGTCATTGCTTAGTTGATTTGCCGGAAGACGCACAAAAAAATCGCCCCCCATGGTGGCTGGTCATGAGGGGCTGCCCAGAAGGAGGGGACCGCGAGCGGGTGGACGGTCAGTACACGTTCAATATACGCGCCAATTGATAGGCGCAGGTTAGGACAAGGTTTTGGATTTGTTTGGCTTCCGCAACCTTCATGGGCATTTGGTTTGCCGAACCTTCCGCATGTCCTGATCTGCTAACCCAATTATTGGGCGTCGGTACCGGGCTCAGGCATGGCGGCAAAATTGAAAGCCCCCGTCTATAAATTGACGAGGGCCTTTTGCGAAGGGCAGGCCAAACGCGGATAATCCATGCCGCACGGCTGCTACCTGATAACTCGGCGTTGGCTACGTTCGCGGCGGGAGCTGTTAGGGCGTGGAGCAATCCGGCAACCGATAACTGAATTGGAAAAGTATAAGAAATGTAAAATTGGCTGAATTGCAGACCTAATATTACTACTATCCGGTTTTGGGCATTGCTATGTTGGGTATCAACAATTGTAACGGCATAGAGGTTGAACGGATGTCCAAAATCAAGGTTGCAGAAAATTTCAGCGTGGACCAGAGCGACATCAACCACCTGTCAGGGCGTTGGCACCAGGTCATCACCAGCATAGAGTACCTTTCCGCTAAGAATTCGCTAACAATTCTGGACAGCATAATCAACTCCTACATGCGGGGCCAGGGTTACAAGATGGGCAACTGGAAGGGCGTTGAGAAGCACTACGGCAAGGCGTCCGGGCTGCTGTTCCTGGTGGTTGAAGAGGCCATGGACAAGTACGACGAGCTAAAGTGGATCCGCGCCGCCATCCCTGCGCAGGACTGACCGGCCGCATCAGGGGTCAGGTCGGCAGCGCGCCCGGGGTCCGCGATGCCCGTGTGCTGAGTCCTTCCTGTCCGAGTCCGAATGGAGCTTGCTTTGAGGCGAACGCGGGCCCCTAAAGATCTACCGCTTGCATCAGCTGTACCCAGGTCTTCAGGGGAAGCTCGTAGCGACGCCTGTACATCTCGCGGCACTTTTGCCGCATCTGCTCATCGAAGGATTCGGGCATAGGCTGGTTCACTCGTGTCTGTTCCCAGTTCGTTGCGCTGTGGTAACCGGTTAGAAGCACGATCTCCAGCGGGACCGTTGACGCCAAAAGTGTCCACAGTCCCAAAACGCTGGCGCCCTGTGCCTCCACACGGGGCCAGATGCCTTCCTCGGAGTAGCGCACAAAGTCATCGAGGTCCCTGGGGTCTATCAGGAAGCGCCTGTAGCCGAAGACCGCGCGTCCGTCCTCGTCCGGAATGACCTGCTTGGGGCGCGATGCGATGGAGCGCAGCAGCCGAACGTTTTCACTTTCCACGGTCCCCATCCGCTCGGCTGACATTTGGCCTTGAGCCCTCTCCCACGAGGCGATGTCGGCGAATCTGGTGAACGCGATGAGCTCGGTGGCGGGCGCGCCTATGAGGCCGCTGACCATACGCAGCACCTCGCCGCCTTCCGCCTCGATGGCAGGCTTGATGTGCTCTCGAAACAGCGTGACGTA
>JACZVF010000126.1 GCA_022572805.1 Chloroflexota bacterium | reverse complement strand
GTTATGGAAACTCTGGGTCACTCAACGATCGCGACGACTATGAATGCTTACTCTCATGTCATGCCCAGTCTTCAGCGCGAAGCGGCGGGCAAGATGACAGAATTATTGGCCGGATAGATGAATATTGTAGCGTTTGGCTGTCAACTTGGCTGTCAATTAATAAAAGTTGCCAATAAAGACAAAAAGGCAAATCGTATAATTCAGTCTATTAACTGGTGCCCAGGAAGGGACTCGAACCCCCACTGCCTTGCGGCAAGCGGATTTTAAGTCCGCCGCGTCTGCCATTCCGCCACCTGGGCCGGAGGCGTCTACATAGGCCGGCAGAGCTTCAACGTACAGCTTCGAAAAGTACTTTATGGCAATCTCTTGGCAATTTCAGTCTTTCGAAAACCGCGCGGCTACATGCTCTGAGCGGTTACTATTTTAGCACCATTGCTCTGGCCTCTTAAATAGCATCACCCTCGCTCATACATGCGTTTCCCAGCGAGGGCCGTCCGTTCTAACGATTCTAACGTGTATTCCCCGAAACCGGTGGAACTGCCGAAAGCGGGACCGTCACCTGCGAAAAGCCATACGCCGCTTTGCGAACCCGCTATGGAGTACCGCAGCTTGGCAACTGGAGCAAAGTGACGGTCTGATTCACCCGCAAATCTAACGCTTCTGTCACAAGTTCTCACCGCGCGTCACACAATATCCCCGTCAGTCCACTGGCTTTACCCCCACATGTTCCCGTCCGAGCAATAAATTGGAGGTGTGAGGCAAATCAAACCGACTTGGAAGTCTTGGTTGTGAGGTATTGAACGATGGTCTGGTTGAAGTCTTGCCGGAGATGCGGCGGCGATCTGTACATGGAGACGGACCAGTTTGGCTCCTATGTGTCTTGCTTTCAGTGCGGCGCGGCTGTGGCCAATTTCGACGAAAACACGCCCGATGACGACATTTCGGAAACCGTAGACGCAGTGGTTGCTCAGGCCCAAAGCGCCTAAAAACGGAAAGGCACGACTATGATGAAGAACCTTTATTCCAAGGACCCTAAGCAGGCAATGGCCGACTATCTGACCACGCTTCGAGACGACGTTAAAAAGACGATTCTGTCCCAGCACCTGGCTGCGCTGCGATCATACTTGCGCAAGGCTTTCGTGGATAAGCATGAGTTGACGCGGGAGGAAAACATGGATAGACAGGTGCGGATGCGCGAGTTCCTGACCATTGGCAAGTCCTTTGGCCTTACCGATAAGCAACTGGTGGCCCACCTGTTCAAGGGGCTTTTCAAGAATACGCAGGTATGCGAATGCGCCGAGTGCGCCACACCTTAATACGCTGATGATGAAAATGGCCCCGGACCTTCTCGGTCCAGGGCCATTTTTGTTGCATCGGAGGCGCGGGTTACAGAAATAGCGGCGCGAATACTAAGGCCACAATGGACATAAGCTTGATGAGAATGTTCAGCGATGGCCCAGACGTGTCCTTGAAGGGGTCGCCGACAGTGTCGCCAACGACGGCCGCTTCATGATTGGATGAGCCTTTGCCCCCCAAGGCTCCGGCCTCGATGTACTTCTTAGCGTTGTCCCAGGCGCCGCCGGCGTTTGCCATCATGATGGCAAGCAGGAACCCTGTGGCGATCGCTCCTATGAGCATTCCGCCCAGCGCCTCCGCCCCCAGGATTGCGCCTATTATCACTGGCGCCGCGATTGCAAGAAGGCCTGGCAGGACCATTTCTCTCATCGCGCCTTTTGTGCTGATGTCCACGGCGCGGGCATAGTCGGCCGGCGCCGTGCCTTCCAAGAGTCCGGCTATCTCACGGAACTGACGCCGCACCTCTTGCACCATGGCGTTTGCCGCCCTGCCCACCGCCTGCATGGTTAGCGCGGAAAACAGGAACGGCAGCAGCGATCCCACAATAAGGCCCATCAGCACGTTTACCTGTAGCAGGTCCAGGGACGTTACGCCGCTGGCTTGCGAGTAGGCTGCCATAAGCGCCAGCGCCGTCAACACTGCGGAGCCGATGGCGAACCCCTTGCCCGTCGCCGCAGTCGTGTTGCCCAGGGAGTCCAACGCGTCGGTGCGCTCCCGAACGATGGGGTCCAGGTGGGCCTGCACGGCGATGCCGCCGGCGTTGTCCGCCACCGGGCCATAGGCGTCCGTGGCCAGCGTGATGCCTAGCGTGGAGAGCATGCCCACTGCCGCCAGGGCAACGCCGTAGGTGCCTGCCATCTCGTTGGCGAACCACATGGCGACTACGATTACTATGCCTGGAATCAACGTGCTTATCATTCCCAGGCCGAGTCCGCTAATCAGTACGGTGGCAGCGCCGGTCTCGGACTGCTCTGCCACATACCTCGTCGGCTTGAACTCAAAGGAGGTGTAGTACTCCGACGATGTGCCGATGACCTGGCCTGCCACCAGCCCGATTACTACAACCCAGAACAGGTTGAAGTCCAGCCCCAGGTAGTTGATGGATATGGCTGTGCCTATAAGAACCAGGCCGCCCGCAGTGAATATGCCGGTGCGCAGCGCCCATAGGAGGCGTCCCATGCTGGCGCTCTCGCCTGTGCGTACCAGGAAGGTGCCCAATATCGAGGCGAATATCCCGATTGCCGCGATCAAGATGGGCAGCAGGAAAAGCGCGGAGTCAAACTTGCCGGTGGGGTCTGTCATGCCTAGTACGCCTGCACCCACGGCAGCCAGCGCGATAGTGGCGATGATGGAGCCGACGTACGACTCGAACAGGTCGGCGCCCATGCCCGCCACGTCACCTACATTGTCGCCCACGTTGTCCGCTATCGTCGCCGGGTTGCGGGGGTCGTCCTCCGGCATTCCCTGCTCGATCTTTCCGACCAGGTCAGCCCCAACGTCCGCCGCCTTGGTATAGATGCCGCCGCCTACCCTGGCGAACAGCGCGATAGACGAGGCGCCGAATCCGAAGCCTGCGACGATTGCGATGTCCTGAAATATCAGGTACATGACCGTGATGCCTATCAGGCCGATTCCCACCACGGATACGCCCATTACGGTGCCGCTGTTGAAGGCGATTCGCAGGGCCGGGTTGAGGCCCACCATGGCCTTTACCGTCGTGCGTGTGTTGGCGCGGACGGCGATGCTCATTCCGATGAATCCGGCCAGTGCGGAGCTTAGGGCCCCGACAACATACGCGATTGCAGTAGACGGAATCGTGTGATCAGACTCCACCCTGCCGGTCACGTCATAGTCGATGAAGACGGCCAGGATTATGGCGATCACAATCACGAATCCGGCCAGTAGCGTGTACTCTCTGGCCAGGAAGGCCATTGCCCCTTGTTGAATCGCCTTGCCGATGAACTGTACCTGTTCGTTGCCCGGGTCCTGACGCATTATGTTCACGGTCAGTACAAGCGCGAAAACCAAGGCCACAATTCCCGCGGCGATGGCGATGACAATTATCGTCACGGTATGCCTCCACTAAAAAATAGCCTTCCCCTCGGGGAAGACCTCGGTGTCGCAAAAATTCTCACTATGGCCTGCAGAAACCTATCATAGCCGTCCTGGGCAGTCAAGGAATATAGAGGCTAAGCGCGGCCTCGGGAATCCCTTGCGTCCGCCAGTTTTTCTTCGAGACGACGCTGCCTGAGCGCAACCGTGAGGTCTCCACGGGTGCGCTCCAGGACTCCCCGTACCATATCTGTGTTCCTTCGCAGGCCCCGGGTAACGGCGTCGGGGAAGTCCATGGTGACGAGGATGGTGTATATCTCGTCCATCACGTCTAGAAGCTCCTCGCACCTGGAAAAGTCGTCCCGCCTCAGGGAATCCAGGATGTACCTGCGCAGCTCGCCGGCCGTGTCTGCAAGGCCGCCCAGGTAAGGGGCCGGCCCCACTTTCAGGTCCTTAGGCATTGGGAGAGGGCTGCCCTCCGCAAAGGCCAGGGTGGCGTTGGCCTCAACATACTCCTTCAGTGCGTCTTCCACGTAGCCGGCGTAGTAGACGGCAGGGTGCGAATCCTTGGCTTCATCGAATTGGCTGGTCAGGTCGCTAACGATGGCGATGAGCTCTCTGGCATGGTCGAACTCACCCCTGTGTGTGGCGCGGATGGAGTTGGCGCAGTTTCGGATGATCTCTCGGGACAGTCGAAGCGCCTGCTCCCTGGCCTGGTGAAAGTCCGAGAAGCCCGCGCGGGCTTCGTCGGCAATCTGCCTGAGCTTGGTGCGGTGTTCTTCAGCGGATTCGGTTTCATGCGCCACGGAAATAGTCCTTGATGTAGCTTGAGGATGCAGCCTGCGTTGAGGCTAACAAGCGAAGGTGCTACGCCGAGTCGAAACGCTCCAGCAGCCTTGCCGCCGCCGCTTCCGGGTCGTCGGCCAGTGTGACTGCGCTCACGACACAGACGCAGTCGGCGCCGGCGCGGGCAACGTCGGCAATGTTGCTCTCGTCGATGCCGCCTATCGCGACGATAGGTTGGTCCACCATCTCCTTAACTTTCCTGACGGTCTCCGGGCCTATCGCCGTCCTGCCGCTCTTTCCCATGGTGGCGGTGGCGTACACCGCCCCGACCGCCAGGTAGTCGGCGCCTTGCTGCTGGGATTCCATGGCCTGCTCCATGCCGTTGTTGGACCGGCCAACGATCTGGTGAATCGCCAGGGACTTTCGCGCCTCTCCTACCGCAAGGTCGGTCTGCCCGACGTGGAGGCCGTGAGCTTCGGCTGCATGGGCCACGTCGGCGTCGTCGTTCATGATGAACAGTGCGTCGTGGGCATTGCAGAGGTCTCTTAGCTCTCGCGCGACGCGAACGACCTCGCCCTTGTCGCGGGTCTTGTCGCGCAACTGCAACACGGACACGCCGCCCTTCAATGCCGCCGTTGCAATCTCGACAACGTCGCGGCCGCGTGTGGCTTCGGGATCGACGATTACGTAAAGGCCACGAACTTTTGCCGCGATTTCGGCCCTCCATTCGCCGCCTACATGTTCCTCCGACCTTTCGATGACCATGCGCGCCCTGGATATCCACCCCTCACGCAGCCTGGCCATCTCGCGGTCGTCTTGCACCTGTTCAAATACGTCCACCGCCGCCCTCAGCGACGATATGGCGTTAAGAGTCAGTCGCCGTGGGGAGTCGGTAAGCCTGCCGAAATCGGTCCGCCTTACACGAAGCTCATCGCGGGAAAGCTCCGCGGCGTCGCGAAACGGCAGCGACTCACGCAACATTTTGATGTCCGAATACAGGCCCAGAGGCGCGGTGACGAAGGCCTCCAACAGGCGGATGTCTTCTATGGCCGAGTGGAGCTGGCCGGCAACAAATGGGTTCATGGCACCCGCAGCACCTACCTACAAACACAGGGTTCGCCCATAGATACTATCACGGTGCGGCCTTCTCCGTGGTCTATCGGCCATTCACCGTGCGGCGTCACATCTCAACGGCGTTCTCGATCACTTCCAAACGCACCAGACCGTCCCGGTGGTCTAGCTCCACCGCCACCACGTCTACGCGCCACTCACGGTCTTCCAGCGCGTTGGCCTGCAGGTACTCCTGGGCGGTCGCGACCATGCGGGCCTGCTTGCGAGAGGTTATTGACTCCTCGGGGCTTCCCAGGGAGTTGCCGCGCCGGGTCCGCACCTCGATGAAGGCGAGAGTCCGGTCTTGCTCGGCTATGATGTCGATCTCGCCTGAAGGACATCGCTGGTTGGTGCAGAGTATGCGATATCCCAGCGATTCAAGATGCCGTCGAGCCAGCTCCTCTCCCAGGCGCCCAGTTCGTTGTCGCGCATTCAATTTGTCGCTCCGAATTTTGCTGTCATATATTTAATGGGCGCGAATGTGTACCGGTGAATCGCGCAGGGGCCCAGACTATTCAGCCTGTCGATATGGGCCCGGGTGCCGTAACCCTTGTGACGGGCGAAGCCATATCCGGGGTAATCCCGCTCGGCTTGCGCCATCATGCGGTCCCGGGCGACCTTTGCCACGATAGAGGCGGCCGCGATGGAGTAACACAGAGCATCGCCGCGAACAATGGCCCTCTGTGGCAGATCAACTTCGGGCAATGGAAAGGCGTCCAGCAGAAGAAATTGCGGTTTCAGAGGCAACGATTTCAGCGCCCGGCACATGGCCAACCGCGTTGCCGGGGCTATGCCCAGCCTGTCTACCTCTTCCGGCGTGCAGACACCCACGTTCAACGCCAGGGCATGCTCTCGCAGGCGCTCCAGGGCGGCCTCGCGCTGAGCGGCGGAGAGTTGCTTACTGTCGCGGATGAGCCTAAGCCATTTGCCCTGGGGTCTTGGAGGAAGGATGGCCACTCCGGCCACCACGGGCCCCGCCAGCGGACCTCTCCCAACCTCGTCCAGCCCGGCAATTAGCGAGTAGCCTTGGGCCAGGAGCGAGGCCTCTTCGACGAATGTTGGGCCATTCTTGTTCGGGGCGTTTCGGGAGCGCTTGACCATGCGAGCTTTCGATGGCCTCCTTTGGCCCTTGGGCAAAAAAAGAGATAAAGAAAAGGGCGGCTATTGAAGCCGCCCCCATACTATCATTTGCCCAGGCCACGTTGTAACCCTCGCAAGTAGGCTATCTGGCCTACGTGCTCCGCCTCCTCAATCAGCAGATGACTCAGGATATTCGCGATCGTGTAATCGGGGTTGCGCTGCGGGTTCGGGACCTTCTCCAGGTCCTCATTGCTCAGGCCGTCGATGAGCCGCAAGGCATCCGCGCGGACTGCGCCGTAGTAATTCATGAGCTCGTCCAGATCAAATACGGGCAAGTTGGCGACCTGCTCCGCGGTGTAGCCGAAGCCGTTGTCGGCCTCCGGCAGCCCCAGCTTCTCGTGCCACCCATCGCGGTTCCAGACCTGTGGCTCACGTCGGATGCCGCGGTTCATCCAGCCGTCTTCCACCCGCGCCATATGCCAGACCGTGTAATCGATGTGATGAGACTCGGGGCCGGGCTGGAACCTGCGCTCCTCCGGAGTGAGTCCCTCCAATGCCTTTTCAAGGTCATCCATGTACTCTGCAAGGCCCAGCTTCACGACGTCACGAAAGTCGATAATCACGCCTCCGCAAAGGTGCTGACTGGCCTGGGCGCGTCGGTTTCGATGATGCCGCCGCCCAGGACACGTTCGCCCTGGTAGAAGACGACCGCCTGGCCGGGCGTGACCGCTCTCTGAGGCTGGTGGAAGGTTATCTCAACCCAGTCCTCTCCGTTGCCGGCCATGGGGACCAGTGTAGCCGGGGCGTCGTTTGCCCTATAACGTATCTTGGCCGAGATCTCTGTGGGGCCATCGGGAGGCCTTCCATCAAGGAAGTTCACCCTCGACGCCCATAGCTCCCGGCGCATGAGGTCCTCGTGTGCGCCCAGTGTCACCTGGTTGGTCTCGGCGTTGATGTGTGTCACGAACATAGGCTGCCCGGTATTGCCCTTGAGGCCCAGGCCCCGCCGCTGACCCACTGTGAAGAACTGGATGCCTGTGTGAGTTCCCAGCACCGTGCCGCTTTGGTCCACCAGGTCCCCCGGCTTGGGCTTGGTCCGCTCTCCCACGAACTTGCGGTAGTCGCCGTCGGGGATGAAGCATATCTCCTGGCTGTCCGGCTTGTCGGCCACGGCCAGTCCCGCCTCTGCCGCCATCTCCCGTATGCGCTGCTTTGGGAAGTCCCCTATCGGCAGCAGCAATCGGGCCAGCTCCGTCTGAGTCAGCGTGAACAGCACGTACGACTGGTCTTTGCCGCCGTCCACGCCCTTCAGCAGGCTGTAACCGTTGGAGTCGTGTCGGATGCGGGCGTAGTGACCAGTAGCGATGTAATCGGCATCCATGAAGTTTGCCCGTCGCAGTAGGAAGTCGAACTTCATCTTGTCGTTGCAGGCCAGGCAGGGGTGAGGCGTGCGGCCGCGCTCGTACTCCCGCACGAAGTAGTCGACCACGTGCTTCTGGAACTCGCGCTCGAAGTTGAGGAAGTAGTGCCGCGCCC
>JACZVF010000012.1 GCA_022572805.1 Chloroflexota bacterium | reverse complement strand
GTCCATGCAGAAGGTCGGCCAGATCGTCTACAGCCAGGCAGGCGCCGGCGATGGTGGCGCGCCACCACCCACGGGAGACGGCTCCGGCAACGGCGACGAAGGCCCGCCCGAGGGCACAGTCGAAGGCGAGTTCCGCGAGGTTTAGCTAAGAGTAGTTCCCCGGCACCTCATACAACCTGAAATAGAAAAGGCCTCCGAAATTCGGAGGCCTTTCTTTATTATCGTATTGAATTGCCTGTAATACAAAAACTACCGCTTGGTGAACTGCTTCGCCTTGCGGGCCTTCTTAAGGCCGTACTTGCGCGTCTCCTTTATCCTGGAGTCGCGTGTCAGCAGGCCTGCCCTCTTCAGGCGAGTGCGTAGCGTAGGATCGACCTCCAGCAGGGCGCGTGCGATGCCGTGTCGTAGAGCCCCGGCCTGGCCGGTGACTCCGCCGCCGGTGACCTTGGCCACGACTCGGAACTGCCCCATGGCATCAGCCGCGCGGAAGGGCTCCTGGATAGTTCGCTGCCAGCTATCCCAGGGGAAGGCCTCTTCCATGGGCTTGCCGTTGACCACTATAGGCCCATTCTCCATGTACAGGCGTACCCTGGCTATGGCGTTCTTGCGCCTGCCCGTGGCGTAGTAGTACTGCTGCTGCGTCGTCAATTAAGCGTCCTCCGAAGTCTGTGCGGCGTTGCCCTTGACCTGCGCCTCGTGCGGGTGGTCGGGGCCGGCGTATGCCTTCATCCTGGCCAGCATATGGCGTCCCATCGAGTTCTTGGGTAGCATGCCCTTCACCGACTGCCGGATAACCCGCGTAGGGGTCTTGTCCAGCATCTGCTGCAGGGTCCGCTCTTTCAGGCCGCCGTGGTAGCCGCTGTGCCGGTAGTACATCTTCTGCGCCAGCTTGTTACCCGTCACCCGGATTTTCTCGGCGTTGACCACTATAACATAATCGCCCGTGTTAAGGTTCGGCACGTAGATGGGCTTGTGCTTGCCCATGAGCAGCATCGCGATCTCAGTGGACAGCCTACCCAGGGTCCTGTCCTGTGCGTCGATTACATGCCACTCCGGCTTCAGCTCGGATGCTTTGGTCTGATACGGTTTATATCCTACTGCCATTGGGTCCTACCAATCCTGACTTTGCTACTTGAAATTTAGGGCTTCAACCTTTCGGTGGATAGCCGTCGTACTCCACATTTACAAGGCTCAGCCCGAGCGCCGGCATGGAGTGGGCCACCGCCTCGGTCTGGCCTCCATCAATCATTAATTTCAGATCATCGCGGGACAGTTTGCCCCTGCCCACATCTACCAGGGCTCCAGCCATTCGTCGCACCTGGTGCGGCAGGAACGCGTTGCCCTTCACATCGAAGGTTATCAGGTCGCCCCGTTGCCGGACCGATGATTCGTACACGAATCTGACGGTGCTGGCATCCCTGCGTTCCAGCGGCCCGGCGAACCTTCCGAAGTCGTGCTCACCTTCGTACATTCTTGCCGCCTCACCCATCATCGCCACGTCCAGCGCCTGCGTCACCAGACAGGCCTGTCGCCTCTGTAAAGGCGACGGTGTAGAACTCCTCAACACTGTGTACCTGTAGCTTCTCGCCCTGGCGTGTCGCCTGGGATCGAACCCGTCAGGCATTACGTGGGCTGCTTTAACCGCGATGTCGTCCGGCAGGTGGTAGTTCATCGCCCTGACGAACTCACATGGGCCAAGCCTAGACTCCGTGTCGAAGGCGATAACCTGTCCCGTGGCGTGCACTCCGGCATCGGTCCTGCCGGCGGACCTTATCCTGACTTCGTCGCCGGTGAGCGCCGCTATTGCTTTTTCCAGTTCCTCCTGAATTGACGGGGCGTTTGCCTGGTACTGAAAACCAGAGTAAGCCGTGCCCTCGTACTCAACTCGCATTGCCAATCGTTTATTTTGGGTGGTGGGCATGACCCACTTCCTATTCCCACCGTTCAGTTCAACCGTGGGGGAGAAACTCCACGTCGGCCATGCGCCGTGGGCATGACCCGCATTCTCTCGCCGCCGTTCGGTTCGGCCTCAGGGGAGCAGCTCCACAATGGCCATGGGAGCCGCATCACCCTTCCGAGGGCCAAGCTTGACCACCCTGGTGTAACCACCGGGGCGGTCCTGGTAACGCTGGGCAAGCTCATCGAAGACCTTGCCGACCACGCTTTCGTCGCTCAGCAATCCCAACGCCATGCGCCGGTTGTGAAGATTTCCCTTCTTGCCCCTGGTAATGACCTTCTCCGCCATACGCCGGACCTCTTTGGCCTTGGCCTCGGTGGTCCTGATGGCCTCGTGACGAATAAGGTCCGCGACCATGCCACGCAACATCAGCATTCGATGTGCCGTTGGCCGATTAAGTTTTCTTCCCGAGAGCTTGTGTCTCATCGTTCCCTCTTGGATTGAATCTAGTTATTGTGCTCCGGCGTCTCACCGTCCCTGGTTGGCGCATTGGCCCTGGTTTCCGGACGGGACGCACCTTGATTGCATTCTCGTGCCGCCGTTGCTATTCCGATGACTCCTCTACGTCTGTGTCGCTCTCGCTCTCGCCTTCGGCGCTTGCGCCATTGTGGCTGATTGCGGGATCCAGGTCTTCGGGAAGCAGGTCCATCTCCCGCAGATGGTCGAAGAGCTCGGTGTAGGACTTATCTCCGAAGTTCCTGATGCGCAGCAACTCCGCCTTGCTCATCTCCAGCACTTCGCCGACCTTGTTGATGCCGGCCCGTTTCAGGCAGTTCAGCGTACGGGAGGACAGGTCCAGCCTCTCCACCGTGACATTGTACTGCTCAGGCGCGATGCTGGGTATCCGCGGCCCATCGGTCGGGTCATCTGTCTCCGTCTGCACCTTGGCGAACATGAAGAACTTGTTCATGAGAATGTCGCCGGCCTGCCGCAGAGCGTCGATCGGATCTATGGAGCCGTCGGTCCACAGCTCGATGACCAGTCGCTCGAAGTTCGTGCGCTGCCCTACCCGTGTGCTCTCCACCTTGAAGTTGACCTTGCGAATCGGGGTGTACACTGCGTCGATAGGCAGGACGCCGATGGGCTGTCCTTCGCCATTTGTGGCTACGTCATATCCGCTGCCGCGCTCGACATTGAACTCCACGGACAGCTTGGCCTCCGGAGAATCCAGTGTGGCCAGGTGTAGCTCGGGGTTTACTACCTCGAAATCAGCGGAGCGCATGATATCCGCGGCGCTGACCTCCCCTTCGCCGGCGACCTCCAGCCGCAGCTTGCCGGGCCTGTCGACGTCGGAACGCAGCCGGATTCCCTTTGCGTTGAGCAGAAACTCCGAAACCTCTTCTTTGACGTGGGGTATCGTGCCGTACTCATGCAGCACGCCCTCAATCTTCACCCAGGTTATCGCAGTACCCAGCAGAGAGTTGTACAGCACACGACGCAGGGGATTGCCCAGTGTCATGCCATAACCCTGCTCCAGCGGTTCGACCGCGAATTTGCCGTACATGCCATCGGATTCGATTACTATGATCTGAGGATTGGGTATCTGTTCCTCTTCCTCCTCATCTATTTCCGGGGCGCCGAATCTTTGCAGATCTAGAACCATATTGGCAATCTCCTCTCATCCTGCTCATTGAGGAATCGATAATAGATGGTAGCCAGTCCCTGCTAAGGGAACGTACGTGGTTGCTCCGCAGCAGTTGCCAAAATGCCCGCCCCTGCTGCCGGCACGCCTAACTCGGAGTCCATTACTTGGAATAGAACTCAACTATCATTCGAGATTCGATGCCGGTGTTAATCTCGGTCGGGTCCGGCGTCGAAGCCACCTCACCCTTGAGGTTGGCAACATCCAGCCTCAACCACAGAGGCACGGGCCGCTTGGGCAGCCCATCGGTTAACACCTGAATGAACTCCGGAACGGTCCCGTTGACGGCCTTCCACGCGATGACATCCCCTTCTTTGACCAGGTAAGACGGAATGTCCATGCGGCGTCCGTTCACCGTGAAGTGGCCGTGGTTGACTAGCTGACGGGCCTGGCGGCGGGACTCGGCGAACGCCAATCGGTAGACCACGTTGTCGAGCCTGCTCTCAAGCAATTGTAGGAGCACGTCGCCGGTAACTCCAGAATGTTCGCGCGCCATTTCGAAGTACTTTCTGAACTGCCGCTCCAGAACCCCATAGGTGAAGCGCGCCTTTTGCTTCTCCCGAAGCTGCAGCGACCAGTCTGACGCGCGGCGACGCCTGGGATTGGCGTTCCCTGGTGGACGGCGCCGCTTTTCAATGGCACACCTGGGCGTGAAGCATCGCTCTCCCTTTAAGAACAGCTTCTCTCCGATTCGGCGGCACTGCCTGCACACTGGGTCAATATATCTTGCCATTGCTTTAGTACTCAGTCCTCCAGACTTTTCCAGTAGTTGCTTTCAATTTATCGTTCAGCCCTTACCGTGTTCACAGGCCCATCAATTCGGAAAGAGCCTTGCGGATGGAGCTTTCCCCTTGCCCTCTTTGGCCGGGTTCTCAGGCCTAATCATTGTCTTTGATCTGGACCCCCGTCCCGTTCTCGATGACCGCGGTAGAGTTTTCTGTACGGGTTCCACGTCCGCCGGGCTTATATCCCTCCATGAACCCGTCACAGGCGCTACACCCGCCGACGTTTTGGAGGGCGGGCCCCGTTATGCGGAATGGGGGTTACGTCCCTGATGCTGGTGACAAGTATCCCCGCTGCCTGAATGGCCCTAATGGCAGCCTCTCTTCCGGCTCCAGGCCCTCGAATGAAAACCTGGACCTGCCGAAGTCCGTTTTCCATGCCCTTGCGAGCTGCGTCTTCGGCTGCACGTTGCGCCGCGAAAGGCGTCGACTTACGCGAGCCCTTGAAACCCACCGTGCCTGCGCTGCCCCAGGCCAGGACGTTTCCGGCCGGGTCTGTAAGCGTGATTATCGTATTATTGAAGGTCGACTGGATGTAAGCCTTACCCACCGGTACCGACTTTCTTTCCCGACGCCTGGTTCGTGGTCTCCTTGCCATATTCGGAACTTCCTAACTCTGAGTTGTAAAAGCCGAAAATACTTGCCGATATTACTTGGTAGTCGTGCGTCTGCGGCCCGCCACCGGCATCCTGCGCCCGCGCTTTGTCCGGGCGTTGGTCCGGGTGCGCTGGCCCCTGGCCGGCAGGCCCCGCCGGTGTCGCATGCCTCGATACGTGCCGATGTCCATTAGCCTACGGATGTTGAGGTTGACCTCCCTGCGGAGATCGCCCTCCACCATCTTTTCGCGGTCCACGATCTCTCGGATGCGCGTAAGGTCCGACTCAACCAGCTCGCTCACACGCGGATTGCCGATGATGCCGGCCTTGTCCACGATATCGCGGGCCTGGAAAGCCCCTATGCCGAATATGCTGCGGAGGGAGATTTCCACCCGCTTGTTGTCAGGAATATTGACGCCGGACACTATGGCCATTGTGTCTCCTCAGTTAGCCGCTGGGCTTCAGGACTTCAGGGCCTAGCCTTGCCTTTGTTTATGCCTGGGGTTTTCGCAGATTATCATCACCTTGCGGTGCCGGCGTATTACCCGACACTTGGCGCATCGAACCTTAACAGACGCTGATACTTTCATCTCAAGTCCTCTCTTACAAACGGCCCCCGCCTGCGAACAGGCGCGGCAAACACGACCGGCGATTGTGCTCCCCGGTTAGAAGTAGTATCCCTCCGGCGAGGTGAGCACCACTACCCCGTCCTGCGTGATGGCTACGGTGTCCTCAAAGTGGGCCGACAGGCTTCCGTCTGCCGTGACCACCGTCCAACCATCATCCAACTGTTCGGTCTCCCAGCCTCCAATGTTGAGCATGGGCTCGATGGCTAAGGTCATGCCCTTCTTCAGCATGGGTCCTCGTCCTGCCTCACCGTAGTTGGGCACCTGCGGCTCCTCGTGCAGCGACCTGCCGATACCGTGACCCACGTACTGCCGCACGACGGAGAAACCCATTCCCTCGGCGTACGTCTGCACGGCGTGGGAAATGTCTCCGACGCGCCCGCCCGCCCTTACCTGGGCGATGCCCTGCTTCAGCGACTCCCGGGTAGCCTCTATTAGGCGTTGAGCCTCCTCAGGGATTTCCCCGACGCCTTTGGTGAAGGCGCTATCGCCGTGAAACCCGTCTACTATGGCGCCGAAATCCACGCTGAGTATGTCGCCTTCGTGGAGCATTCGACCGCCAGGAATTCCGTGCACTATCTCCTCGTTTACCGACGCGCAAATGGTGCCGGTGAACGGTATTCTGCCACCCGCCTTATAGCCCTTGAATGACGGTATCGCTCCCATGCTGATGATGTAGTCCTCAGCGATGCGGTCCAGCTCTCCGGTGGTGACGCCCGGCCGAATTGCCTCATGGACGCGCATCTTCGTGTCGGCCACAATCTGGCCGGCCTGTCGCATCAAATCAATCTCTTTTGCGGACTTGATGGTTATTCCGCTGGGATTTTTCCTGGAAAGAATCATCGTTCGATCGCTAATTTGTCTTCAATTTGAAAGGCATCAGTATATTATAGTAAAGCCCACGCCATTTTTGAATGTTTTAACACCCCATTAATGCAGCGCCTTATTCCAGCGCGGCCACGAGTGCGTTGCCTACGTCTTCTATGCTGCCCTCACCGTTGATTTCCTTCAGTTTGCCTAACCCGCGGTAGTAGTCCACCACCGGCTTCGTCTCTTCGAAAAAGACCTCCAGGCGCCTCCCGACCACCTCAGGCCTATCGTCGTCCCGCTGATAGACCTCGCCTCCGCACTTGTCACAAACGCCCTGCTTTGCAGGGGGCGAGACGGTTTCGTGGTACGGCCTCTGGCAGTTTCGGCAAATATACCGCCCCGCCAGCCTGCGAACCGACTCCGCTTTCGGCACGTCAATATAGAGCGCCAGGTCTATGCCGCCCTTGTCGGACAACCCTTTGTCCAACGCCTCCGCCTGGCCCACCGTTCTGGGGAAGCCATCCAAAACGAAGCCTTTGGCCTGCTCCGGCGCGTCCAACCAGCCCATGATCAGCCTTATAGTCACATCATCCGGTACCAGGACGCCTCGGTCCATGTAGGATTTGGCCAGCTTGCCCAGCTCCGTACAGTTCCTAATGTTGTCCCTAAACAGGTCGCCTGAAGCGGCCCTGGTCACCTGCAATTTATCAGCAATACGGGCCGCCTGCGTGCCCTTTCCGGCTCCAGGCGGCCCAAGAAGTATAACCTTCAATTCCGTGGATAGCCCCTTTTGCTAGGTCCTGATCTTTATCCTGCGGCCTTAATGTATGAACCCTTCGTAGTTGCGCATGAGCAGTTGCGCCTCCAGTTGGCGCATGGTATCGAGCGCCACACCTACCATAATCAGCAGGCTGGTGCTGCTCAGCGTGAGGGAACGTATGTCTGTTGCAGCCGTAATGAAGAACGGCAGAACTGCGACTATACCCAGGAATAAAGCTCCGCCCCAGGTTATCCTCACCAGTACGCGCATCAGGTAATCCCGCGTGGGCCCGCCGGGACGGATGCCTGGAATAAACCCGCCGTTTCGCTGAAGGTTGCCGGCCAGGTCCTGCTGCTGGAAGGTCACGATAGTGTAGAAGAACGTGAACACAACCACCAGGATGAACACGGCGGCCCAGTAGCCGAAGGCCGACGGATCCAGCGAATTGGCCAAAAACAACGCCAATCTCGAAAGCACGCCGTCGCTTAGCGGGTCGGTGAAGAATCGGAACAAGGTGCCCGGCAAGATGACTATCGAAAAGGCGAAGATCAGCGGAATCATACCGGCGGAGTTCACCCTCATCGGTAAGAACGTTGAGCCGCTTTGCCGCTGCATCCTGCCGCCCCGGAAGACGCTTCGTCCGTACTGCACCGGGACGCGCCGCTGCGCCTCCGTGAACAGCACGATGCTGTAAATCACTCCGAAAGCGAATATGGCCAGGAGCAGCAGCCCCGCCGCCTCCCCGCTCTGCAGGAATCCCTGGCCGACGACCTGCGGAAACCGCGCTACGATGCCGCCGAAGATGATTAGCGAGATCCCGTTGCCCAGACCGTGCTCGGTAATAAGCTCACCGAGCCACACCAGGAACATGGTGCCCGCAACCATCGACACTACCATCGCGAGAGTGGGAATGTTGAGACCGAAACTTATGTTCGGCAGCACGCCAGACGCCTGAAGCAGGGTCAACTGGCCCCAGCCCTGCATGAACGCGATGGGTACCGACAGCCAGTGTGTCATCTGGTTTATGCGCCGTCGACCGTACTCGCCCTCCTGCGACAATGCCTTGAGGTTGGGGATCACCGGCACGAGAATCTGCATCACGATGGATGCGGTTATGTACGGGTAAACGCCCAGCGCCGCCACGCTAAGGTTGGCCAGCGCGCCTCCGCTGAATAGGTCCAAGAATCCCAGAATTGCCTGGGACTGGAAGGCCTGATTCAGGGCCTGATGGTCCACGCCCGGAACCGGTACGTGCGCCACGAACCTGAATACCACCAGCATCGCCAGCGTAAACAGAATTTTGCCGCGCAGGTCCGGGATCTGCATGGCATCGATCATGGACTGAATTAGCTGCGGCCTGGACACCTGTGGCGTTCGTGCGGCCTGAGTTTGACGCATTAGCCGATCACCCTGACACTTCCCCCTGCAGCCTCAATCTTTCGGCGCGCCGACGCCGAGAATTTGTGGGCCGCTACCGTAAGCGGGAAATCCAGTTCCCCGCGCCCCAATATCTTGATCGGACTACTCATTGTCCGGACGATGCCGGCCCCGTTCAGAAGCTCCGGGGTGATCTCTGTATCCGGCTCGAAACCTGCAATCTTATCCAGGTTTACGACCGTGTAGTTAACCCGGAATCTATTAGTGAAGCCGCGCATCTTGGGCAGCTTCTTCTGCAAGGCCAATTGGCCGCCCTCGAAGCCGGGCCGGACCCCGCCACCGCTCCGGGATTTCTGGCCCTTCATGCCCCTGCCGGAGTAGCTGCCGAATCCACTGCTGTCGCCTCTGCCGACGCGCCGCTTCCGCTTATGCTTACCGCCCGGAGACCTTATCTCGTGTTGTTGCATCTCAACCTTTATTCCCGGATTGTCCGGCCTGGCGAAGTCAGCCTGCCGGACCAGACTATTGTCAATGCTGCGCCTCACTCGCCAACCCTTAGCGGATTCGAGTGTAGGGTCCTCCAATAAACCAACCTCGCTTGACCAATACGTCTTTAGTCCGCCGGTTGGACTTCCACCAGATGACGTACTTTGTGCAACATGCCCATTATGGACGGTGTGTCCTCGTGGATCACAGTCTGGTGCAACTTTCGCAGACCCAGCGCTTCAATTGTGAGGCGCTGGTCCCGTTTGTAACCAATGCCGCTAACTTTCCACGTAACTGATAACTTTGCCATGACAGACTTTCGTTTTCAATGGATTTAGGCGCCGTCAATCGACGCCTTCGTGTTGACTAACCGTCGGCCCGCGGGGGAACTGGTGCGGGATTGGGCGGCGGAGGCCTACGGTTCTGCCTCTGCCTATTCCGTTCCGCGCGATCGGCCCGCTCCTGGGCGCGCACCTTTGCGTATTCAATGAGCTGCCGGCGCTTTTCGAATTCCTCGGCGGGGTCCCTCAGCTTCTGCAGGCCATAGAACGTGGCCTTGACCACATTGACCGGGTTCGTGCTGCGCCGGACCTTTGTCAGAATATCCTTGACGCCGGCCAACTCCACAACAGCTCGGACCGAGCTACCAGCGATAACACCAGTGCCCTCTGCCGCCGGCTTGAGCATAACAACACTGCCAACGTACTTGGATATGACCTCGTGGGGTATGCTGCTGCCACTGAGCGGCACTCTAACCACATTCCTGCGCGCCTCCGCGGCGCCTTTGCGCACGGCATCAGGCACAGCGTCGGCCTTACCCATTCCTACGCCGACACGACCGGCCATATCGCCCACCACCACCACTGCGTTGAAGCTCAGATGGCGGCCGCCCTTGACTACCTTCGCCACACGGGATATCTTTACCACCCGCTCGACAAGGGGCAGCTCATCCGTGTCTAATTCTTGCGTCCGATTCAGGTTGCTTGTCATTTAGAAAACCAGCCCCCCCTTGCGAGCTGCCTCCGCCAACGCCTTCAGCCGGCCGTGAAATCGGTAGCCCGCGCGATCGAAGACGACAGTGTTTATGCCCTTATCCTTGGCGCGTTCGCTGATGAGCGTGCCCACCTGCGACGCGATTTCGGACTTGGCCTTGACGCCGGACTTGCCCTTAATGTCGCTTTCCAGACTGGAGGCCGCGGCCACCGTGACACCGCTGGTATCGTCGATGACCTGGGCATAAATGTGGTTCAGGCTGCGGTAAATGGCAAGCCTGGGCCGCTCCGTTGTGCCCTTCACCTTGCGGCGCACCCTGATGTGGCGCATTACGCGCCGGGCCTTGTTGGTTCGAATCCTTGCCATGTCCTAAGCCCTCCTGGCGCTTTTGCCGGGCTTGAGACGTATCTGCTCACCCAGATAGCGTATGCCTTTGCCCGTGTAGATGTTAGGCGGCCGGACCTTGCGAATCTGCGCGGCCAACTGGCCCACCTTCTGCTTATCAATCCCTTTTACGGTGATGCGATTGTTGCCCTCTACCTGCAGCGTGACGCCTTCAGGCGGCTGAATGTCGACCGTGTGGCTGTACATAACGCTTAGGGTTATGCCCTGGCCGCTCTGTTGCACGCGGTACCCGACTCCCACAAGCTCCAGGTCTCTCTGGAAGCCCTCGTTGACGCCGATGATCATATTGGCCAGCAGGCTGCGGGTAAGGCCGTGCAGCGCCCGGTGTTCGCCCTCGTCGCTGGGACGCTCCACCCGGACTATGCTGTCTTCCTGGATTATCTTCATATCTCTGTGAAAGGTGCTGGTCAACTCGCCATGGCCACCCTTCACCGTGACATCGGACCCCTTGATGTCGACCTGCACTCCAGAGGGCACAGGAATCGGCTTGTTTCCTATCCTGGACATTTCCAGCTCCTCACCATACGTAGCAGAGTAGCTCTCCGCCTATTCCCTCGCGCCAGGCCTTCCGGCCGGTCATCACGCCCTTGGACGTGGACAGCACGGTCACACCCAGACCGCCGTAGGGTCGGGGTATTTCGCCCTTTTTAACGTAAACTCTCAGGCCCGGCTTGCTCACCCGTTTCAGACCCGAGATGGCGCACTCTTCCCTGCCTCTGTAGTGCAGGTAGATCCTGATATTGGCCTGGGGCGTGCCCCGCCGATGCACCTCGAAGCCCTCGATGAAGCCCTCGTCAAGGAATATCTTGGCGATGGATTCCTTCATTTTGGACATGGGCACAGATACAGACTCGTGGTTCACCATGATCGCATTGCGAACCCTGGTCAGCATATCCGATATAGGGTCTGTTACTGGCATGACTTTCCCTCTTCCCTGTCGCCTTCCCTAAGCCGCCTTAGCGGGTGACATCGACGACCTACCAACTGGCCTTGCGTACGCCGGGCAGCAGGCCCAACAGCGCCATTTCGCGGAAGCAGATGCGGCAGAGCCCGAAATGCCTTATGTAGGCGCGAGGCCTTCCGCACCGATTACACCGGTTGTAGTTCCTCACCTTGAAAGGCTGAGGCTTCTTCCATCTTGCGATCTTCGCTACTTTCGCCAAAACAAATCACCTACTGTACTTGGCCGCGTCGGGCGGGCGGTGGGCTAGGCCACCTGTTCTTCCAGAATCCTCGTGAAGGGCACTCCCATTAGCTCTAGCAGCCGGAGCCCCTCCGCGTCGTTGGGCGCAGTCGTCACCACGACCACCTGCAGCCCTCTAATCCTGTCGATATTGTTGTAGTCGATCTCCGGGAATATCACCTGCTCCCGAATGCCCAGAGAGAAGTTTCCCCGGCCGTCGAATGAGTTGCGTGATATTCCCTGAAAGTCCCTTATACGCGGCAACGTCGAACTAATCAGCCGGTCTATGAACTCGTACATGCGCCTGCCCCGTATCGTCACGCTGACGCCGATTGGCATGTCTTCCCTAATCTTGAACCCGGCGATGGACTTCTTGGCCTTCGTGGTGACAGGCTTCTGGCCGGTTATCAGCGTCAGGTCCCTGGTTGCCGCCTCCAGCGCGCGAGCGTTGGTCAACGCCTCTCCCAGGCCAATGTTGAGAACAATCTTGGTCAGCCTGGGAATCTGCATTGGGCTGGTGTACCCGAAGTCCTGCATCATCGTTGGGCCGATCTCGTTCCGCAGCCTTTCCAGCATACGGGGCGGGGCCTTGGGTACAACAGGCGCCTTGGAGGTGGCCGAAGCCTCTTCCTTGGATGTGTCTGCCGAAGCTGCAGCGCGCGCCCGGGACGTCCGGCGTCTGGGAGCAGGCTTGGCCTCCGCATCGCCTTCGGAAGCAGCGGCATCTGCATCAGGTGTAGCCTTATCTCCGGCAGAGGCGCTGGACCGAGGGGTTGAGCGTCTCCGCGGGGCTGGCTTCTCTTCTTCCGCCTGCTGATTTTCCGGTTGTTGCGCTTGCTGATTCTCGTTTTCGGTCGTCACTCGATCACTTCCTCGCATTTTTTGCAGACCCTGGCCTTTGAACCGTCGGCCAGGGACCTGTAGCCTATACGAGTGGGCTTGCCGCAGTCTGGGCAGACCAGCATCACGTTGCAGACCTTAACGGGCATCTCCTTCTTGATGATGCCGCCCTGCCGGACGCCTCCGGTGGATTTGGTGTGACGGGTTACCAGGTTCACCCCCTCCACCAACACCCTGTCCTCCTTGCGGAACACACGCGTAATGCGACCCTGCTTTCCCCTGTCGCGCCCCTTGATTACCATTACGTTATCCTCGGCGTGCAGCTTCATCTACAGCACCTCGGGCGCCAACGAGACGATGCGCATAAAGTTCTTGTCCCGCAGCTCTCTGGCTACAGGGCCGAAGATGCGCGTGCCACGAGGCAGTTGGTCGTCGTTGATTAGCACCGCCGCATTATCGTCAAAACGGATGTGTGAGCCGTCTGCTCTTCGTGTCGATTTGGACGTTCGGACGATCACGGCCTTGACCACCTCGCCCTTGTGGACAGCCGCCGCCGGGGCAGCCTCCTTAACCGAGGCCACAATGACATCGCCCAACCAGGCGTACTGCCTACCGCTGCCGCCGGGTATTCCTATGCAGCTTATCGTTTTGGCGCCGGAGTTATCAGCGACCTTGAGACGTGTGTATTTCTGTATCACCGGTCCTTCTCCTCACCGCCGCTTGTCTCTTCGGCGGGCGATTCCTCCTCGGTTGCCTCGGGCTCGGCCTCGTCTACCGGGGCCTCCTCTTCGGCTTCCGCGGGCGCTTCCTCTTCGGTTGCCTCGGGCTCGGCCTCGTCTACCGGGGCCTCTTCTTCGGCTTCCGCGGGCGTTTCCTCTTCGGCTGCCTCGGGCTCGGCCTCGTCTACCGGGGCCTCTTCTTCGGCTGCCTCTTCCGAAACCGCGCCTTCATCAGCTACCTCGTCGGCTGCAGGATGCTGCGGCTGGTAAACCAGCACCGACTCGTCCTCGACCTTGATCTCCTCTGGCTGAATCTCAGCGATCTCCTCTCTCTGGAGGATCTCCTCGACGCGCCAGCGCTTGGTCTTGGAAAGGGGCCGCGTCTCCACTATGCGGATCTGGTCGCCCAGTCTGCACTCGTTCTGTGGGTCATGCACCTTGAATCGAGTCCGCATCTTCACGGATTTCTTGTACAGGCGGTGCGGCCTTCGCCACTCGACGACGACGACGCACGTGCGGTCCATCTTGTCGCTGACAACGCGACCGATTCTAACTTTTCGTCTCTCGAAGCTCATGCTAACTCGTTTGCCAGTTCTCTTTCTCGCAGCACGGTGTTTATCCGGGCGACGCGCTTCTTCGCCTTGGGAATCTCCCTCACATTCGCCAGCTGCATCGTTGCTGCACGGAATCTCAGGTTCATCAGCTCCCGGTGGGTCTCGTAGACCTCTGTCTGGAGCTCCTCATCCGTCATACCGCGAAGGTCATCTATCTCCATATCTTCTGACTCTCACGCAAGTTTCTAAAATAGCTTAATTCCTGGTGACAATTTTCGTGCCCATAGGCAGCTTGGAGGTGGCCAACCTGAGGGCCTCCCTGGCCAGCTGCTCCGGAACACCGGCAATCTCGAACAATACCTTGCCTGGTTTGACCACCGCAACCCAGTGGTCAACAGCACCCTTGCCGCTTCCCATGCGGGTCTCCGCGGCCCGTGCCGTGACCGACTTATCAGGGAATACCCTGATCCAGATCTTTCCGCCACGGCGGGCGTACCTGGTCATAGCTCGACGGGCCGCCTCGATCTGTCGGGCCGTCACCCAGGCGGTCTCCGTCGCTTTGATGCCGAACTCGCCAAAGCTCATGGTGTTGCCGGCCATCGCCATGCCCTTGCGGCGACCTCTATGATGGTTCCTATACTTTACTCTCTTCGGTTGGAGCATCTGGTGTAGCCTCTTCGCCCGCTGTTACGGTTACTTCGATAGGCGCCATATCCTCGAGGGCTTCTTCCTCGGTCTCTCGCACGGGGAGAATGTCACCCTTGTATATCCATACCTTGACGCCGATCCGGCCGAATTCCGTTGCCGCCTCGGCTATTGCAAAATCTATGTTTGCCCGCAGGGTATGCAGCGGCACCCTGCCCTCCATGGCCTTCTCGCGGCGGGCGATGTCCGCGCCGCCCAGCCTGCCGCTTATGAGGACCTTGATGCCGAGAGCGCCCGCCTGCATCGTCCTGCCGACAGACTGGCGTATGGCACGACGGAAGGCGATTCGCCTCTCCAACTGGTCGGCCACGTTGCGGGCCACCAGGTAGGCGTCCAACTCCGGCTGCCGTATCTCCTGGACGTTTAGCCGGGCACGCCGCTCGGTCAGTCCTTCCAGGTCCTTGCGCAGCTCCTCCACACGTTGGCCGCCGCGTCCGATGACGATGCCTGGCCTGGCCGTGTGAATGGTTATCACGACATCGCTGCTGCTCCGTTCGATCTCGATCTTCGATATGCCTGCGTCGGGGTACCGCTTCCATATCAGCTTTCTGATATCCATATCCTCGCTAACAAGGTTGCGATAGTCTTCCGCCTTGGAGGCAAACCAACGTGAATCCCAGTCCTTGATTATGCCCAGGCGAAACCCTATGGGATGTGTTTTCTGACCCAATCTAGACGCCCTCCTCATCGACTACAACGGTGATGTGGCTGTTTCGCCGAATGATCTGGGCGACCCTGCCTCTGGCCCTGGCGCGAAAGCGCTTCATCCGCGGGCCCTCGTTGGCGAATATCTCTACGATTCTCAGCTCGGAACTGCGGCCAACCAGCTCGTTTTCGGCGTTGGCCACAGCCGACTTGACTACCTTGGCTACCCTGGCGGCCACGGGCGACGGCATGAACCGCAACACCGTCATCGCCTCCTCAACAGGCATTCCCCGAATCAGGTCAATGATTGGCTTTACCTTTTTCACGGAGATACCCGTGTTGGTGCTAACTGCTTTTACGGACATTGTATCTTCACCACGTCGTAGTTAAGGGTCTACCTGGGACTGGGACTAGGACTGGGCCGCGTTGTGCGCTCCGAGCGGGACACGTGACCTCGGAAGGTCCTGGTGGGGGCGAACTCGCCCAGCTTGTGTCCCACCATGTTCTCAGTGATGAACACAGGCACGTGCCTTCTGCCGTCGTGGATTGCAATGGTCAGACCCAACATGTCGGGCATGATAGTGGACGCCCTGGACCATGTCCTGATGACGCTCTTGGTATTGCTGCGTTGGACCGCCTCGACCTTCTTGGCCAATTTGTGATGCACGTACGGCCCTTTTTTGATCGACCTGGACATAACATTCCCTTGCCGCATCCGGCCATGTCGGCCCCGATGCCAGTTTCAATATTCGTGTTGCTCTACAGGGGTTTTCTAGCGCCGCCCTCTGCGACGCACGATGAACTTGCCTGACGGTTTCTTCTTCTTGCGCGTCCTGTAACCCAGCGCGGGCTTCCCCCACGGAGTCTTGGGACCCGGCATGCCTATCGGAGACTTGCCCTCGCCGCCGCCATGCGGATGGTCCCTCGGCGACATTACCGAGCCTCTGACCGTTGGCCGCCAGCCCATGTTGCGCTTGCGTCCGGCCTTGCCCAGCTTGATGTTCTTGTGATCAAGATTGCTGACCTGGCCTATTGTCGCCATGCACTCGGCAAGTATGTTGCGCATCTCGCCGGAGGGCAGCCTTATCAGCGCGTACCTGCCATCCTTGGCCAGAAGTTGCGCGGAAGCGCCGGCGCTGCGGACCAGTTGCCCGCCCCTGCCGACTTGCATTTCGATGTTGTGGACCTGCGTGCCCTCGCGGATGGCCCGCAGAGGGAGAGCGTTGCCGGGCCGTAGCTCGGCCCCTTCGCCCGCCTCGATCTTGTCCCCGACCACCAGTCCGTCGGGCGCAAGGATGTAACGCCAGTCGCCATCCGGGTACTTTATGAGCGCGATGCGGGCCGACCGGTTAGGGTCGTACTCGATGGTGGTAATCTCGCCGGGCACACCGATCTTGTCGCGCTTGAAATCGATGACGCGGTACCGGCGCTTGTGTCCGCCGCCACGATGCCGCACTGTGATCTTGCCCCTGGAGTTGCGGCCGGCCTGCTTCTTCATTGGCCTCAGCAGCGACTTCTTGGGCTGGCTAGTGGTTATCTCCTCGTTTGTGGGAAGCACAGCTCCCCGCATGCCCGGAGTTATGGGTTTAAGCGCTTTTAACGGCATCTTAGACGCCCTCGAAAATGGTTATGGAATCGCCCGCGGCCAGTGTCACGATGGCCTTCTTCCAGGCCTTCATGCCTGTCACGCGCGGTCCGTAGCGTTTACGCTTGCCGCGCACGTTCATCGTGTTCACCTTGACCACCTTGACATCGAAGGCCTCCTGAACGGCCCACTTGATCTGATGCTTCGTCGCCCCAGGGGCGACCTCGAAGGCGTAACGGCCATTCTCCTGCATCAGCGTGCTCTTCTCGGTAACTATAGGTTTTCTCAGAATATCAAACGTCTGAATATCCATTAGTCGTCTGCGGCCTCTTCTTCATCGGGCTCAGCGTCCGGCGTCACATCCACGGCGGAGACCTTCTTGCGAACGAATTCGCCGCCCCATAGCTGCTCGGCCTTGTACACAGCCTCCAGCGTCATTATGACCTTACGGGCGTTCACAAGGTCCACTGTGTTGAGGAGGTCCGTCGGAAGAGTCTTCACCCTTGGCAGGTTGCGGGCCGCCCGAATCACCTCCGGCTCCGCTCCGTCGCCCACCAGCAGCACGGAAGAGACGGCGTTCAGCGCCTTAAGCACCCTGGCCATCTCCCTGGTCTTGGTCTCTTCAAGCTCCAGATTCTCCACCACCAAAAGCTGCCCGGCCCTGACCTTATCGGAGAGCGCGATTCGCAGTGACTCACGTCTCATGCGCCTGGGCGTGCGCTGATTGTAGCTTCGGGGCGCCGGGCCGAATACAACTCCGCCGCCTTTCCATTGAGGAGAGCGTATGGAACCCTGCCGGGCCCGGCCCGACCCCTTCTGAGGCCTGGGCTTGGCTCCGCCGCCGGATACCTCCGCCCGGGTCTTCACCTTGGCGGTGCCCTGTCGGCGGTTGGCGAGTTGGCCAACCATAACCTGGTGCACCAATGCCTCGTTCATAGGGGCGCCGAACACGTCGTCGCGCACCTCAACGCTGCTTATGACAGCACCAGCTAGATTTCTCAGTTCCAGTTTCACGATTCTTAACTTCTCCCGTAACCCGCTTTGCGAATGATGACCAGGGAGTTGCGGGCCCCCGGGATGGAGCCCTTGACCAGCAGCAGGTTTCTTTCCGCGTCGGACTGTATCACCTCAAGGCTGCGCTGCGTCACCTGGGCGTCGCCCATGTGACCCGCCATGCGCAACCCCTTGAGGACGCGGCCAGGCGTGGTGCCTGCGCCGATGGACCCCGGAGCGCGGTGCCTGTCCGACTGGCCGTGGGTCTTGGGACCACCGTGAAAGTGATGCCGCTTTACGCCGCCGGCGAAGCCTCTGCCCTTGCTGTTGCCGGTGACCTCCACGCGTTCGCCGGCCTCGAATAGACTGACGTCCAGGGTCTGGCCCACCTCCACTTCGGAGATGTCGTCAATACTCAACTCACGCAGGTGCCGGAAAAGCTGGCCCGCGTCTTTGAGGTGACCCGCCTCGGGCTTGGTAAGACTGCCGACGGGCTCGTACCCCAGCTGAACGCTCTCGTAGCCGTCGGTGTCACGTCTCTTTATCTGCGTCACAGTGCAGGGGCCTACATAGATTGCGGTGACACAGTCCGCCCTTCCGTCTTCGCGGAAGAACTGCGTTGTCCCTATCTTCTTGCCTATCAGTCCGTGAATTGCCATGTTGCTTCTCTATTACAGCTTTATTGAGATGTCCACACCGGCCGGCACGTTCAACCGCGTCAGCGAGTCGATGGTCTTGGACGTCGGCTCCAGTATGTCGATTAGCCTGTTGTGCGTGCGCAGCTCGAAGTGCTCGCGGGAGTCCTTGTCGATATGCGGCCCACGAATTACGCAGAAGCGCTTGATGGATGTGGGCAGGGGCACCGGACCCGACACCCTCGCCCCGGTCCGCTCCGCCGCCTCCACGATCTGAGTGGCGGAAAGGTCCAGTATTCTGTGGTCGAACGCCTTCAGGATTATCCGTATTTTCTGGCTACTCGCTGTGGTCATATCTTCTCTCTAACGGCTCCGACGGCCCTGCGAAACTTTGCCGGCGCCAAATTGACGCCCGGAGGCCGCCCTAATTCATATCCTTTACGTAGACACCAGGGACTGAGGGGCTTCCTGGTAGTTGTCGAACTCCATGGCGTAGCTGGCCCTGCCCTGCGTCAGCGACCTCAACGCGTTTGCGTACCCGAAACTCTCGCCAAGGGGCAGCGATGCCTGGACCACCTGCGTGTCGCTCTCGCCTTCGATGTTCTTAATGTTAGCACGGCGGCGGCCCAAATCGCCAAGCACTTCGCCCAGGAATTCGCCGGGCGTAACGACCTCAAGACTCATCACGGGTTCCAGCAGTTTTGGGCGGGCCCTGTTGACCGCGTCTTTGGCGGCCATGGAGCCCGCGATCTCGAAGGATATCTGGGAGGAGTCCACATCGTGGAAGCTTCCATCGACCATTGTGACCTTCACGTCGATCACGGGAAATCCTGAAAGCGGGCCAGTGAGCAGCGCCTGGCTGATGCCTTTGTGCGCCGAGGGTATGAACTCCCTGGGAATCGCACCGCCTCTAATCTTATCGATGATCTGAACACCCGAACCCGGAGCGCCCGGCTCGATCTCGACGACCACGTGTCCGTACTGGCCGTGACCGCCCGTCTGCCTGACGAAGCGGCCCACGCCTTTCGCCGGAATCGAGACCGCCTCCCGGTAGGCCACCCTGGGCATGCCAACATTGCTCTCCACGCTGAACTCCCGTTTCATCCTGTCGACGAGAATTTCGAGATGAAGCTCGCCCATGCCGGACATTACCGTCTGCCCCGTTTCATCGTCATATCTGATTCGAAAGGTGGGGTCCTCGTCGGAGAGCTTGATGAGCGCCTCCGTCAGCTTGTCCTGGTCGGCCCTGGACTTGGGCTCAATGGCCACGGACACCACGGGCTCCGGGAAGGTGATGGTCTCCAGAACTATCGGGTAGTCCTGGCTACAGATAGTGTCGCCGGTGGAGGTGTCTTTGAGGCCCACGGCAGCGGCGATCTCTCCAGCGTATACGGCCTCGGAATCCTCCCTGTGCTGCGCATGCATCCTCACGATACGCCCGAGCCGCTCCCGGCGGCCTTTGTTGGCGTTGAACACCATGGAGCCGGCCACTGCCTTGCCGGAGTACACCCTGAAATACACCAGCCTACCTATATATGAGTCGGAAACAGTCTTGAAGGCCAGCGCCGAAAAATGCTCTTCGATGTCGGGGCTGCGTTGTATTTCTTCACCTGTCTTGGGGTGCTTGCCTACGACGGGGGGGATGTCCAGTGGGGAGGGGAGGTAATCGCAAATGGCGTCGAGAAGTGGTTGAACGCCCTTGTTTCGGAGTGCCGTGCCACAGACCACGGGCACGATCTTGTTTCCGATGGTTGCTCTTCGCAACGCCGACTTGATCTCGGCGTTGGAGATCTCTTCCTCTTCCAGGTACTTCATCATTATGTCGTCATCGGTTTCCGCGATCTTCTCGATCATGGCGGCCCGATAAATTCGGAAGTCTTCGATCAGCTCTTCAGGCACTGGGCCTTCCTTCGGGGCATCGCCGCTTTCATCCGACCAGATCCAGGACTTTTCGTCGACCAGGTCCACGGTGCCTCGGTATTCGTCCTCTTGCCCTATGGGAATCTGTATCGCCACCGGGTTAGCGTGCAGCCTGTGGGTGATCGTTCCGATGGCCCGGTGGAAGTCCGCTCCCACGCGGTCCATCTTGTTGATGAAACATAGCCGCGGAACATTGTACTTGTCCGCCTGCCGCCACACCGTCTCTGACTGAGGCTGCACCCCGGCAACCGCGTCGAACACTACCACCCCGCCATCCAGCACCCGAAGGCTGCGCTCGACCTCGGCGGTGAAGTCCACGTGACCCGGGGTGTCGATGATGTTTACGGTGAAGCCCTTCCACTCGGCAGTAGTGGCTGCGGAGGTGATAGTGATGCCCCGCTCCTTCTCCTGCTCCATCCAGTCCATCGCCGTTGTGCCCTCGTCCACGCCGCCGATCTTGTAAATCCGGCCGGTAAAAAAAAGCACGCGCTCCGTCACCGTCGTTTTGCCGGCGTCGATGTGGGCGATGAACCCAATGTTCCGTATTCGTCCAATGTCTGTCGTCGTTACCATCACTCTCCATCTCTTTTTGCAAGAGATGGAGTATCATCCTCCGATCGGTTCCAGGGAATAACAGGCAATAATAATCCGGCTACCAGCGGTAGTGGGCGAATGCCCTGTTGGCATCGGCCATGCGGTGCAGCTCTTCCCTGCGCCTTACCGCCGACCCCTGATTCCTCGCCGCCTCCAGAAGCTCGTTGGCCAGGCTGATGTACGTCGGCCTGTTGCCTCGATTTCTGGCGGACGCTATTATCCACCGCATGGCAAGCGCCAGCCGCCGCTCCGGGCGGACCTCCGTCGGCACCTGGTAAGTCGCGCCGCCAACGCGCCGGGACTTGACCTCCAGCATGGGCGTGGTGTTGCGAATGGCCTGCTCGAAGACCTCAAGGCCTGACCTGTTGGCCTCCTGCTCCACCCGCTCCAGCGCCCCGTACACGATCCTTTGGGCCGTGGTCTTCTTTCCGTGCAACATCACCCGATTGATGAACTGGCTCAAATCGATGCTGCCGTACTTGATGTCGGGGGGCGGGATTCTTTTCTCGGCTCTTCTTCTACGGGCCATATTTTTCTGCCTTTTTGATTACCACGAACTTATCACTAACTACTGCGAACTAACCCTTCTTGGTTCCATACTTGCTGCGTCCGCGTTTTCGGCCGTCCACGCCCGAAGTGTCCAGCGCGCCGCGAACAATGTGGTAACGCACTCCCGGCAAGTCCTTAACACGGCCGCCCCTGATTAGCACCACCGAGTGCTCCTGCAGGTTGTGGCCCTCGCCTGGAATGTATGCCGTCACCTCCATGCCGTTGGTAAGCCGCACCCTGGCGACCTTTCGCAAGGCGGAGTTGGGCTTCTTGGGCGTCTGAGTCCTGACCTGAACGCACACACCTCGCTTCTGGGGAGAGCCCGAATCACGCCTTCCGCGATTCTTCAACGAGTTGAACGAGAACCTCAGCGCGGGAGCCGTGTCCTTCTTTTTCTTGGCCCTTCGACCTTTCCTTACCAACTGGTTAATGGTAGGCATACCTCGACCTCAATCATAATAATAATCGGCTTAAAATCAGGGTTCCACGACGTGGTGGCGACAAACAGAAATTTTACAAATTACGCTGAATAAAGTCAATATTTATCCGGGCTCAATCTTTGGCGCGCCCTGTGCGCCAATTAGGGCGACACCGAGGCGAACTTCACCTAATGTTCACCGTTGTTCCACCGGGCTGTCCCCTTCGACAGGTCAAAATTGGAATTGACATTACTTTCAGCGAGGGCGCGCGATGCCGGGAATCAAAAGAGGAGCAGCCGGGCCAATGAGAGTAAGGCCGTCCGTGGTCCGACGAACGGTCGTCGGCTCCCTGGTGGTGATGCTGGCCCCGTTCCTGACGGTGCTGGAACACGACGCCGATGCGGCGGTTCTGCACCGGACGCCCATCATCTATGATTCCGCGCCAGTTCAACAGCTTGATGCCGACGCCGCCATTCAGCTGTTGCCGGCCCTGCAAGGCCCAACGGACGAGTTCATTACATCGATCCGAGACGACATCCGCGCGGCAGTCCATAATACCTGGAGTCGCTAGCCGGCAGCCCCCAAGAGGCAGGTCCAAGCAGGACTGCGTCGAACAACACGGTTAGCGGCGACAGCCCGGCCATAGGCCCGGATACACTACTACGGTGTCCGTTGAAGCGGTGACGCTTGATCCGGAATCGATGAGTCCCGGAACTACTTGTACCCCATACCAATTGTAGCGTTTCCCCAACACCCTTATTATTAGTGCATGAAGCGTTACATAGGCCTTGCCCTGATGGTCGCCCTGCTGACCTCGCTGGCATGCACGCAGCAAACGCAGTCGCTTGTCGACACGGTTACGCCAGCGGCGACGGCGACGAGCGTGCCTGCGGCCACCGCGACGCCGGAGCCCACCGCCACGCCCGTGCCCACTGCTACACCGTCACCAACGCCTGAGCCCACTCATACGCCAGACCCGGTAGTGGATTCGAAGCCTCTGTCGTCAGACGCCGACGCGCAGGAACTCATAAGCGCCGCGTTGGACGCTATGGATGCCTTGGACACCGTTCATTTCAGCCTGGAGGCGGAGATTGGCATGGGCTCGGAGGGGTTGACGGCGACGTTCCCGTTCAGGTTCGAGGGCGATTATCAGTCACCGGACCGCATGAAGGGCAAGATTGCCCTTTCGCTGGGGTTCATCAGCCTGGAGATGCAGATAATCAACATCGGGCAGGACTCCTACATCACTGATCCGCAGACTGGCCTGTGGAAGCAGACGGACGGCAATGCCATGGGCGAGCTCACCCCAACGGAGTTCACGGGCCTGACGGACGACGTCCGGTCCCTGGAGCTCTCGGTTGTGGGGGAGGAGACGCTGGAGGACGGCACGGCCGTGCTGCACATGGTTGCCCTGACCACAAGGGAATCGGGTGTAGACGGCCCGACCGTGGACCTGACGACGGACATATACGTAGGGCTGGAAGACTCGCTTATACGCCAGGTAGTCGTCGAGGGCGCGATCCCCCTGGACCCGGCGGCTATCGCCAACATAATCCCCGGCCTGCCCATACCTCTCGGCGGGGGCGGGGGCGGCGGCAACGCCACCATCAGCATGACGACAACATTCTCAGCCTTCAACGAGCCCGTGGAAATCGAGGCGCCAGTGGTGGAGTGATAATCGGACAAGCAAGAGAGGGCCTGCGACTGGCCGGCCCTCTCTTGCAATCTATGTCTAATATTTACCCCGGCGATATGGCCTTGTCCGGCGGGTGCAGGTCGCGGGCGCCACTGTAGATGACGCGGGGCCGGAACAGGCGGTTGTCGTCGTGCTGCTCCAGGACGTGCGCAACGTTGCCCGCCGTGCGAGATGCCAGGAAGATGGGCGTGTACAGCGGAATGGGTATGCCCAGCTCGTAGTACAGCAGGCCTATGGGGAAGTCGGTGTTGGGGTACAGCGCCTTCTCCCGGAACATCACCTGCTCCACCGTGTTGTATATGGACGCCAGCTCCTCGCCATCGGGGACGCGGTCCGCCAGCCTGGGTATGTACTCCATGAGGAACTTGGCGCGGGGGTCGTACTTCTTCATGTAGACCCGATGACCGAAGCCCATGATGCGCGCCCTGGCCTCCAGCTTCTCCATGACGTAAGCCTCCGCGCGTGGAGGGCCGCCCTCCTTGAGTATGTCCAGAAGAAACTCGATAGCCGCCTCGTTTGCGCCGCCGTGCAGACGACCCTTTAGCGACGCCACCGCTCCCACCATGGCCCCGTACATGTCGGCCAGCGTCGACGCTATGACCCGCGCCGCGAAGGTTGAGTTGGGCATCTCGTGTTCGATGTAGCACATGTGTATGCGGTCAAATGCGTCCAGCGAGACCGCGTCGGGCTTCTCCCCCCGAAGCATGTACATGAAGTTCTCCATGTAACCCAGCGACTGATCGGGCCGCACGAAGGGCATGTCGTTCAGCGCCCGGTATGAGTTCACGGCCAGGGCCGGCACCTGCGCCAGCAGCTTCAGGCCCTTCTTCAGGTTGGCCTCATGGGAGTTGTCGTTCAGCAGATCCGGGTCCTCGAATCCGGCCAGAAAGGATATGCCCGTGCGCAGGGCATCCATCGCCACCGTGGACTTGGGCATGAGCTCGAAAAGGCGGTACAACTCGTCGGGGATCTCGGCCTGCTCGGCCAGCGTCTCGCAGAACTCGCGGCCCTGCGCTTCTGTAGGTAGCCGACCGTAAATCACCAGGTACGCCACGTCGGTGTAGTTGAGGTTCTGGGCCAGCTCTATCAGGTCGTAGCCCCGAACGATGATCATCTCAACGTCCGTGTCCAGCAGTGATATTTTGGTGTCGGTGGCGATGACGCCATCCAGACCTGGACTGAAGGTCTCGCTTGTCATGATGTGTCCTCCTGGCCCTATTTTAATGCCCTTCTGTCTGTGCGATGCGGGCTATCAGGGCCGTTTCTCGAATGAAAGCTCTGAGTCTATTGCCTGGTAGCCCTCGTAGTCGATGAGGTCGTAAAGCTCCCGGCGCGTCTGCATGCGGTCCAGCCAATCGACCTGCGTTCCCTTGTTTTTGATGTCCGTCAGCAGCTCTTCTGTTATCTTGTTGGCCACCCGCAGCGTCGTCACCGGGAATATGATGATCTGGTAGCCTAGCTCGCGGAACCGGTCGGCGGACAGGTACGGCGTCTTGCCGAACTCCGTCATGTTAGCCAGCATGGGACCTCCCACGGCGTCGGCGTAGGTACGGAACTCCTCCTCGGACTGCATGGCCTCGGGGAAGATAATGTCGGCCCCCGCCTCTCGGCACATGACGCCCCGGTTTATTGCCGAGTCCATGCCCTCGATGGCGCGAACGTCGGTGCGGGCGACGATCAGGGTATCCTTCCGTGCGCCTGTGGCGGCGGCGATTTTCTCGGCAAAGGCCTCAGCTGAGATCACCGTCTTGCCGTCCAGGTGGCCGCATCGCTTGGGCAGCACCTGGTCCTCGATCTGGATTGCGGCCGCGCCCGCGTCCTCCAGGTCCTTGACCGTGCGGACGACGTTTAGCGCCTCGCCGAAGCCCGTGTCGGCGTCCACGATGAAGGGCATGTCCGACGCCCTGACCATCCAGCGAACGGCCTGGGTAAGCTCGTCCAGCGTGAACAGACCGATGTCCGGTATGCCCAGGCTGGCGGAGAATGCCGCGCCGGAGAAGTAAAGTACGTCGAAACCGACTCTGCGGGCGATCATGGCGGACAGCGGGTTGTACACGCCGGGCACGGAGAGGGTCTCGCCGCCCTCGATCAGCGCACGGAGCCTCGCGCCATGGCTCTGGCCGCTGCCACTTTCCAGCATCCAGGTCATTTTTTCATATTCTCCGTTAGAAAATCGCTGGCAAGAAATCGCACACCTTTTGGCAAACGATTATCTCGTGACGTGTGGTTCGACAGGCTCACCACGAACGGTACATTTAAGTCTCGTTGACCCTGTCCGACTCCATAACGGGACTATCTTCGGACTCTCCGCCTCCGCAGTATTAATGAGGGCGGAGTCTCCCCGACGAGTCGGGGGACCGCCGCAGCGGAGAACCCGTCGAAAGGCGCGCACTTGAAAGACGTTTTGCACAAATTGAGCAACAACATAATACCGGCCCGTGAAACACCTTACAACAAGATGAGAAGGGTATTACGAAAGGTCGTCCTGCAGAATCTGGCGGGCGATGATGGTGCGCTGTACCTCGGAGGTGCCCTCGTAGATCTCGGTGACTTTGGCGTCGCGGTACAGGCGCTCTGCCGTGGTGGGCGCAAGGTAGCCGATGCCGCCGTGAATCTGCACCGCGCGGTCGGCCAGCTCCACCGCTGCACGGGATGCGTACAGCTTGGCCATGGACGCCTCCTTGATGAACGGCAGTCCTTCGTCGCGCAGCGTAGCGGACCGCATGGTGAGCAGCCGGGCCGCGTCTAACTGCGTGGCCATGTCGGCGATCATCCACTGGATGCCCTGGAAGTCGGCGACATGCTGACCGAATATCTCGCGCTGCTTTGCGTATGCGACGGCGCTGTCGAAGGCGGCCTGGGCGATGCCAACGCACTGGGCTGCAATGGCCACGCGGCTGGCGTTCAACACCTGCATGGTCTCCCGGAAGCCCTCCCCCTCGGCGCCCAAGCGGTTCTCCCCCGGCACGGGGCAGTCCTCGAAGACGACCTCGGCGATGGACGACGCGCGTATGCCCATCTTGCCATGCAGCGGATTCACGGTGATGCCCCGGGAGTCGCCCTCCACGATGAGGGCGTCCACGCCACGGGTGCGCAGGCTGCGGTCGTGGGTGGCCATCACGACGAAGGTCTCGGCCTCGGCGGCGTTGGTGATGAAGGTCTTGGTGCCGTTCAGCAGGTATCCGCCGTTCGAGCGAGTGGAGGCCGTCTGAATGTTGCCTGCGTCGCTGCCGGCTCCGGGCTCGGTCAGAGCGAAGGCCCCGACCTTCTTGCCGGTGGCGAGGTCCGGCACGAACTGCCGCTTCTGGCCCTCGGTGCCGTACATGTGAATGAACTGGGTGCACAGTGACAGGTGCGCGATGTACATGGTGCTGGTGGCGGCGCAACCCCGCGCGATCTCCTCCGCTGCGATGGCCACCTGCCTCGTTGTGCCGCCGCTGCCGCCGTATTCTTCATCGATACCGAGGCCCAGCAAACCGAGCTCTGCCAGCGCCTTGAAGTTATCCCAGGGGAACTCCTGGCTCTCGTCGTAGCCGGCGGCGCGCGGCGCCAGCTCGTTGTCGGCGAAGTCGCGCACCGTGTTCTTTAGCAGAAGCTCTTCTTCGCTCAGCAAATATCCGGACATTGTTTTGGATATACCTCGATGGCAATTTCGGTTGCCGGTTTCTTTTCAGACTGAGCTTCGAGTGTAGTTAACGGTACTGGAGGTGTCAATTCCGGCCTTCGTCAGAGCATTCAGTCGCACGGGTCAGGCAAAAAAAGGGGTCCCTACGTGCGCAGGGACCCAAAAGCTTTCACCCGAACTGAACGGGCTGCTATGAATCTTTGTTGGTCAGGCGGCGTAACTACCCCTGAGATTTTTCAATTTCATCGCTTTGTTCACTGTCTTACCGGCGCCGTTAACGACTTCGCAGTCAAAGCCCGGAACGTTCTTGACGAATCTTGTCGTCTTCCAATGGCCGACCGTCCAGTCGTCTTTACTGGGCTTCTTGAAGTTGTAATCGCCCCCTACCTGCTTGTTGGCTTTGACCTCCCCGCCTTGCAGGTCGCGAATCTTGATGTCGAAGCCTTCAAGTGAGCTGACTTTCTTTTCGATGGCACTTATTCGAGGCATAATCCACTCCTCCAGCAGTGTTATTTCAGATTGGTCGAACTGCTTTTTCTAAATCCTTGTTCCCAACCACGTGTAAGTAAACAGATTTACGGCGTCTCACCCCTGTAGATACACGGGACACCTGTGGATGCAGGCCTTAATTATTTACTTGCCAGCCAGGTCATCACCTGTATCTATGAAATGTAATGCATATTCCAACAAGTTGAGGCCACTGGGAGGATTATTCCGCTGGGGTTCCCGCCGGCCGCACGCGCATCACCAGCGCCGGCGGGATGTTGGCGTAGACCGTCTCGAAGTGGCCGCGTCCGGAGGGAGGCTTCTCCGGCAGCAGCGGCTCTTCAATACCGTCCAGAAGGAAGCCCTGCCGCAAGAATGCGTTCACCAGCGTGCTGATGGATCGGTGAAAGTAGTTGTGCGAAAGGGGCTGGCCACGCATCGCCTCCCCTTTGTAGGCGTGCGATTCTCCGTACTCGAAGACCTTTACGTGGCCCCGATCTACAACCTTGCCGTCGCGCTCTTCGCGGTCCACCGATTGGGTTAAGCTGTTGCCGGAGTTAAAGCAGGGGTGCAGCACGGAGAAAACGAAACGCCCTTGGGGCTTCAGCAGCCGTGCCGCCGCCGATATCAGAGGATCGATGGCGGCGATGTCCATGAGAGCCATGGTGCACACCACCGCGTCCAATCTTTCAGATGATAAAGACAGGGAGCTGATCTTTGTCAGTGGCGTCCGCTACGTGATATTCGATATCAGCGTCCGTGCCATCGGTGCGTCCCCGCGCCAGTTCGATCATGCGCGGTGAGATATCGCAGGCCACAACCCGCGCGCCCAGCGACGCCATCTTGCGGGAAAACTGGCCATTGCCACATGCGATGTCCAGCACCCGTTCGCCCGGCTGCAGGGCCAGCAATTTAATCTGGGCAGGCTCTATCAGCAGCTTATGAAACGAGTTGCCCTCGCCCATGCGCTCGTCCCAGTAGTCCGCGTTGCGGTCCCAGAT
>JACZVF010000011.1 GCA_022572805.1 Chloroflexota bacterium | reverse complement strand
GGGACAGGCAGTGCACAACATTGGATATGCCGCCGACGTTACGGCTATTGTGCAGGCCAAAGCGACATCAGCCGGAACACACGTATTTATGATTGAAGACGGCGATACGGGGAACAACCTGGACAGATTGAGCGGCGCAGGCCTCCTGGTCCTTTATACCAACCTTGCTGACGGAGGAATTTACCGCGTACAGGTATTCTCCGGACTGGATTTCGCATTTGGGCGTTCCGATCAAGTACCGGCCGCGCAGGTAACGGAGCCAATCATATTCAACCTGAACGCCGCCGACGAGGACAGGATTGCAGAGGTCATCATCTTCGCAGGTGACGCCACTCTAACTCGACCGGACAGGATTGATGTCACAGTCGATGGGACCACGGACAGCATCTTCGACGCCCTGGCCGGGGCTGATGGCCCAGGTTGGGACACTCTCACCACAAACGTTAATGTGCCGTCGAATTCCAATTCCGTTACCGTCCAACTGTTTTCTGCGCCATTCGGTCAAAACCCGGACTCGTTACTGTGGACGACCGGCGCCATTAGAATTCCTTTCCCAGGCAGCGCCAACGCGCGCATTACAGGCGGCGGCTGGCGAGTCACAGGGTCAAACGGGGAATCAATCCGCGTGTCAAATGGCCTGACTCTTCACTGTGACATAACGCTTTCCAATAATCTTCAGATCAATTGGGACGGCGGTAGTAAGTGGCATATCAATAAGTTCGTTGATGCGGCGTTCTGCCTGGATGATCCTGATTTCACACCGGAGCCGCCAGATTCGCCCGCGGATACCTATGTGGGCGTGGATGTTGGTAAGCTCAACAACTCGTCAGAGGCAGTCGCCTGTTTCATTCTTGAAGACCACGGCGAGGTGAAAAGTGATCCGGACGGACCAGACCGCTCACTGATTCGTATTTGGAAGCCAGGCACCGCACCGGCTCTGGCAGACTTTGATCTATCGGGACCGGACCCATGTAAGGTCGATTCGTCGCCTCCTACCACGAGCAATACGGTCCTGTACGTTCCGCATTCCGACGTGAACGGGAACCTTCAGTTCCATTTCGATCAGCCACATAAGGGTAATTAAACACAACATAGGTACGTAACCTCAGTCCTAAGGGAAAGCCCCCTGAGAGATATACAAATTCTCAGGGGGCTTTTTTCTTATATACGCAGCCGATAGACCTCTGCCATTCGGCGTTGAACCAGCGCAGGTACTCCGACGGAGCGAACTCCGAAAAATACTCCAGCCTGATGCGCCGAGAGCCTGCCTCAAGCGTGACTTTGGACTCGGACTTTCCCTGCGTGTCTGCCGTGAGCGCGCCGTCTATGTACAGCTTCAGGTCCCCGAATGCCTCGACGGAGAAGCCGTACTCGCCCTCCCCCGGCACTTCCAGGCTCCCTTGCCAAACAGCAAAGTATGGCTCCGTCAGCACCGGGTCGTACCAGAAGGTGTCGGCTACGGGCGTTACGCGCAGCGCGTCTGCCGATACCCCGGCGCGTTCCTCGTTGCCCTGAAAGAACCTGCCCGCCAGGCCAACGGGCCGCACCGCGCCGTGATACAGGTTTTCGACAGGTATTGGGACCAGGTCGCCGCCGGGAGGCCTCCAGAGCAGCCGAAGTATCTCGGTGAGGTTCTCCACACGTCCTGTTACACGAAGGGTGTGAAGTCCGACGGCGGCGTTAATCGTGACCGCCGGGGAGCCGCTGCTCAGTATCGGCCGATCATCCAAGAAGACCTGGGCGTCGGTGTTTCCATCCAGCACTAACGAGTATTCGCCGGCCTGAGTAATGTGCAGCGTTCCGTCCCACTCCACGTCGAACGGGACCTGACTCTCAGCGGCGTCCAGCGCCCAAACGCTCGCAGCCCCCAGCTTCGTTGACTCCTCTATAGATCCGTCGGCAAAGGTTCGCCGTTCGATGAGCCCCTTGTCCCTCTGCAGCAGGTCTCTGCTTATCACCGCCGAGTAGTACAGGACATCGCCACCGGAAGGCGGGCGGACCTCTCGGAACTCGGCGTCGGGATAGTAGGCCCTGAGCAGGTGGAAGAACCCGGCCTCGCGAGGCTCAAGGTAGATGGCCGCGCCCCGCCAAGCCTGCCCAGGGTCCAACGGAATGTTATGCGGCGCGGCAATCGTCTCGAATCGAGGGTTGCCGGCCAGCAGGGAGGCAGTGAGGCCGTATAGGAATTGACGCGAGACCATCAGGCTATACCCGCGCCGCTGCTGCAACTGCATATCCGGCGCCATAAGTGTCTCGTCGGTGGAAAAAGACGCGAACACCCGGGGGTCGCGGGCCTGCCTACCGAAGTATGTGTTCACGTTGGCGAAGGCGATTACCGCCAGAAGAACCGCGACAAATGCCGGGGTGTACTTGCGTATGCGCGGCCAGGGCGCTTCCCTACCCGCCACCCAGATGGAGCTGACCGCCACGGCTATCAAGGCCACCACCGCAGGGATGACGGTAATGACGCGCAGGGACTGCGGGGCCTCCCATGGCAGGGTTATCACGCCGGGAAGCAGCATCAAAAGTATCCAGAACGGCATTACTATCATCGACGCGTTGCGCCATCTGGCAAAGGCGATGGCGGCCCCCAGGATGAGCAGCGCGCCGGAGAGAAAGTCCAGCATGGGTTCGTCGGGCAGGTTGTGGCGGGGATTCGGGTCCCCTTTCAGGTGGAACATGGCCAGATGCCTGCCCATGCTGGTCTTCATCTGGCCAAATGCCTCATCAATGGGCACTACTGAGAATATCGACGTGGTCCGCGTGCGTGCGAAGAAGTCCTCTGAGTCCACAAAGGCCGTTTGCACCACGGGGGCCGCCACGAAAAACGCAGCCAACCCCATGATTGCGGCGTTGGCCAGCAGCCTTCGCCGTCCTTCGCCGTTAAATACCAGGGCGTGCAACAACAACAGACCAATCACCAGTGGGAACAGGCGGAACGAAGCGTAAAACCACATGCCAAGCCCCATGACGCCGCCTGCCAGGACAAAGTCGGAGCGTCTTCCGAATCGGACCGCCTGAACGTGAGGTAGGCGGTTAGGGCCGCGAAAAGCGGCGCCGTGATGCCGTGCATGCCAATTCGGCTCCAATTGATGTCCCATCGCATCACCGCTGTCAGGAATGCTGCCACCAGGGCGGCGTGCGCCCCCAGCATGAACCTCACCAGGAAGAACATCGCGGCCACGCCGCCCAGACCGAACGCCGCGGAAACCAGCCTGGCCGTGGTTATAGAAACGCCTGCCAGGTCAACCACAAGGGCTATGGGCAATAGAAAGAGGCTGGGAAGATTCGTGGACGGCGTGAAAACAGTCGTCGCGCCGGGGTTGGCCCTGATGATGACGGCGCGGTTTATGTTGTCGGCCTCGTCGAACCAAAGACCAGCCGGCAGTCCGTCCAGATTGTACAGACGCACCACGGCGGCCAGAAGGAGAACCGCCGACAACCCGAGCCAGGGCAACAAAGAGCTGAATGCCAGAGTGAATTCTGTGCCCGCGCGGAACTTACCAATTAGCGAAAACAGCCTGCCGTCGAATGCCAGCGCGGATGCCGTGGCGAGCGGCACCGAAATGCCGAAGAACCACCACGCCAACGCGTTGGGCGGCCCCTTTGGGAATAGGTACAGGCTGGCGGCCATCAACGCCAGTGCCAGCAGCATCAGGCCAATTGCCCAGAGCTGCTCCGGCCGCCTGAATGCATGTGCAGGATGAGCACGAATATTCGACGAAATATCAGGCGCCGCATCGTTGCCCGGAGACCCCGTGGAATCGCCCGAAGAGACCGTGGGATTGCTGACCGCGGTGGTTATGGCTATCACGGCCACGACGTAGGGCGTGATAGCCCACAGCACGTTGCCGGAGACCAGCAGGGCCTGCCCCACAATGGCCAGCGCCAACGCCGACATGACCAACACGAATCGTAAAGCGGCCGGGCGGTGCTGCCTCATGTTCTCCGAGGAAGAGCCTGGCTCTGAATCGCCCGCAGAAGATTGGCTGGTCATGAGCTCCGTTCCTTCGAGTCGGGCGCGGCAAGCTCAGGGAGAGTTCATCTGGCCCCACGAGTTTCTGAACAGCTGACTCAGTAACTATCTCAAAAGGGCGGATGCCTTGTTCCCGCCCAACCACCCTGGGGACTTTTGTTCCTGGGGGCACATCCCCCAGGCCCTCTGGACTCCCCCATGACGATTTTAAGATAGTGACTTAACTGTATTTAGCCGATGGGGAATGGGTTGTAAACGGGAATGGGGGTTAAATACAGGATGTTTGTCGGTACGTCATATGATCGGACCAGCGCCGGGGTAAGTCCGGGGTACTCAAAGCGGCGTGGCGCCATCCGGGCTTTGTCCGTCCCTATCTCTGTACTGTCAAGGCGACTCGGTCAGCAGCACGTCCGCATCGTAGAGGGCGTCGATCTCCTGGTCCGAATAGCCGACCGCTGCCAGGGCCTCTCGGTTGTGCTCTCCCAACAGCGGCGTCCGCCTGCCTTCCAGCGGAGAGGTATCGGAGAAACGAATGCCGTTGCTGGAGAATTTCATCAGCCCGTACCGGGGGTGCTGGTGCTCCTCGACCATGCCCAGCTTGATGAAATTCACCTCATCGAAATACTCCACGTTGTAGCGCTCCGTGACCTCGGCGCACAGCACGTTTGCCGCTCTTAGCGACGCCAGCCACTGAGCAGACGTCTTTTCGGCGAACAGGGCCGACAGCTCCAGGGCCAGTTCTACGTCGTTACGCGCCCTGTCGTCTTCGCACCGGAATCGGCGGTCGGCCAGGAGACCTTCTCGGCAGACTGCCGAACACAGCCGCTTCCATTCAGCCTGACTCTCGGCGATGACGTAAATCCAACCTTCTTTTGTCTGGTAAAGCCTGTGAAGGGCGTTAAGGCCGTATTGGCCGCTGTCCGCCACAGGAGACGGCTGCTTGCCTTTGTACCGCATGAAGTCGTCTCCACGCAGCAGGGCGCCCGCGCTCAGCAGATTGCAGTCGACCTTTTGGGCGACGCCGGTACGCTGTCGAGCATACAGCGCGATAATTGCGCCCAGCGCCGTCAGGCCGCCCGAAGTAAAGTCTGTTGGTGCAAGCTGTGCGAGAAAAACTGGGGGGTTCCCCTGGCCGCCCTGCGCCCGCTGCAGGCCCATCCACGCCTGCGCCAGGGGATCGACGCCGGGCCGGTGAGAGTAAGGCCCGGTCCAACCGAAGGCCGTGGAATGCGCCGCCACCAGCCCCGGATTAAGCTCTTTCATGATGTCCGGGCCGAGTCCCATTCGGTCGGTGGCGCCGGGCCGCATGTTGGCCAGCATTATGTCCGATTGGGCCGCCAGCCTCTGCGCCGCCTCCTTGCCCTCCGGGGTCTTGGTATTTATCGCCAGAGACCGCTTGTTGGAGTTCAGGTGGAGAAAATAAGGCATGGCGGCGGGACGCGATATATCGCCGAAATGGGATTCCAGCTTGAGTATATCCGCGCCCAGGTCCGCCAGGCACTTCCCCGCGGCCGGCCCGGCGATGACGTTGGTCATCTCCAACACCTTTACGCCGTGCAGCGGAGGTGCCTCATCAACCCGCTGGGACTCTACAGGCGTGGGCACAGGCCAAGACTGGATTTCGGCCAGCACCGCCTCGGTGTGCTGTCCTGGAATGGGTCTGGGGCCGACGACACGTCCTGGAGTTGCCGTCAACTTGATGGGGACGTTCATCTCCGTTAGGCGCCCGAGCGTAGGGTCGTCCAGCTCCGCGAGCATGTCGTTGGCAATGACCTGCGGATTGGACAACGACTCCTCGGTGAAACACGCCCTGGCGTAGGGCACGTCCGCAGCCTCGAAAATCTCCTCCCACTCCTGGCACGGCCTCGTTTTAATGACGCCTGCCACTACCTCGAAAAGCTCCTGGCGAGCCTCCTCATTTACGGGACGTCGCCCGTCCCCGTAACGGGGGTCGGTCAACACATCGGCGATGCCCATAACCGCGGCGGCAAGGTCCACGAAGCTGCTGTGAATGCATCCAAGCTGAATCCACCCGCCGTCAGCGCACTCGAACACGCTGTAGAACGGCCCGCCGCCGGCAGGCGTCAGCTGATAGGCACGCGGCTCCAGCTTCTCGGCGACGACCTTCGGGGCAAACATCAATGCCCCTGCCATAAGCGAGGTTTCCACCTTGCGTCCCCTGCCCGTCTTCTCCCGGGCAAGCAGCGACGACACTATGCCCTGCGCCGCCAATATGGCGCAGCCGACGCTGGGTATTGGATGAGCCACGTGCACCGGCCCCTCCCGGAACCCTGGCTGGCTGGACAGGATGCCCATCTGCGCCATAACGAGATCGTCGTGAGGCGGTCCGTCTTTGAGGTCGCCCATCAGTCCATAAGCCGTTATGGAGCAGTGCACGAGCCTTGGGTTCAGTTTTCGTAGTTCAGTGAAGTTGACCCACTTCTGGTATTCGGAAGACGGCGCGAAGTCCTCTATCAGCACGTCGGCCTTTCCGACCATCTTCGCAAATGCAATCTGGTCCTGCCGGACGTCCAAAAAAACGCTCTCTTTGGCGCGGTCCCAGATGGCGTAGGCCGGCTCCAACCGGCCGTTCTCGGCGTCCGGCTGCTCCAGACGGATTACACGAGCGCCGTTGTCCCGCAGCAGCATGGCGGCCATTGCGCCGGCTTTGCCCTGCGTCAGGTCCAGTACTGTTAGTTCTTCAAGTGCCCCGGCCATGTATCTGCGTTTTTCCTCGTCTGTCCAACCAATAGCTTTTCCACGAGCTAGTTTGGCATCACCTGCAAGATGATGTGTGATGGATGCTCCCCATCATGGTAAACCGCGTTGTCGGCGACGACCTTGCGCCTGCTCACACAGAGCGGTTCTCCAGTATTGGGATTGACATCCATCCTTGGAAGTAGCTTCTCGAGATGTCCGCTCGCAACCCCTGACCTTTTGCGAATACGTCGCTGGTGGGACAGAGCACTACTGTGAACTGGTCTTGCCCGCCCGGCTTCATCAACCACGGCGATTCAAATGAGTCTCGGAAGCGGGCGCGTATGATGGCATCGGTGATGTTCATGTCGAAACCTTCGGGAAAGTCGTAACCCCTTGGAAAACAAATGTCAGCCGCCATGCGGATGCCGTCGCGCATCGGCACAATGCCGTCGTAATCAGGCTGTGATCTGGTTGTTGCAAGGGCCTCCTGTAGCATGCCGTCCGCGTCGCCACCCTCGTTAAAGGTCTATTTCATGCGGCAGAGATTGTAGCACGTTTCCCTTTATGAAAATTGCGGGCGTCTTAGATTGCGTTACATTGCGATGCGAGTCACGGATTTGACAATAAACGCGTAAAATCGGACAATCACCCCGTCTTATCAAGGCCTTACGCTTCTACAACAATCGCTAATTCTGCCGCAATCGCTGCGTCCGGGCGGCATGCCATCGATTAGGAGACACTCCATGACCACCTCCACACGAACCTGGAGCCGGGAAAAGGTAGATGTTGCAGGGACCTCACTCGAGGTAGTGAGGGGAGGCAGCGGTGAGCCTTTGCTGCTGCTTCACGGCGAGCTCGGCCATCCCGGGTGGCTGCGTTACCACGATGCGCTTTCCCAGGATAACTCGCTCATCATTCCGTCGCACCCGGGCTTCGGCGAAACACCGCGACTTGACTGGATAATGAACATGCGTGACATGGCGGGATGGTACCTTCAGGCCCTGGATGAAATGGGAATTGGGCCGATCAATGTGCTGGCGCATTCGCTGGGCGGCTGGCTGGCTGCCGAGATGGCGACCATGAGTCCGCACCAGTTCAAGAAGATGGTGCTGGTTGGCGCAGCCGGGATAAAGCCGCCAAGCGGAGAGATATTCGATATGTTCCTGGTCGTGGCCAAGGAGTACATGGAAGAGTGCGTTCTGGACCCGGCCGCCACGCCTGAGTTCAAGCAGGTCTGCCCCGACGAACCAACGCCCGAGCAGGTGGAGGCCTGGGAGGTCGCCCGCGAGGAGGCATGCCGCCTGAGTTGGAAACCGTATATGTACTATCCCGCGCTACCCCAGCTTCTGGGCAGGGTCAGGAATCTGCCCACGCTGATAGTCTGGGGACGCGAGGACAGCGTAATGCCTCTGAGCGTAGCCGAGGTCTACAACCAGTCCATAAGGGGATCAGAGCTGGCGATCATAGATGATAGCGGCCACCAGCCTGAAATCGAAAAGCCGGACGAATTTCTGGCCGTGGTCCGGAAGTTTCTGACTAATTGACTGTCCCCTCCGCTTTGGGTCTTACCCTAACGCGATTAAAGCGGTTAAAATGGTTCGCGAACTAAACTGAAAAGTAACAACGACTCAACTAGGGAGCATCGAACAAATGCCAACTACTAATGGAAGTTCCGTCTCTGTTGTCAACAGCGTCGCACTCACCACCAAATTGAGCGGTATTAATGTAACCCTGCCGGATTACGACAAGGCCCGGCTGGAGGACATTGGCTTTCTGACCGCGATGACGTTAACGCTTTTGGGAAATTACGCCCAGACGGGCCATTTCGGCGGGCCTCTGGCCTACACGCCATACACCGTAACGTCCCATCTGGTTGGGCCGGAGCTCGGTGGCCTGCGATTCGACTACCGCCGGCCCAAGCACCCCTACGCGGACAAGTTCATGCTGGCGGGCGGGCACAACGCCCCCGTCACCTATGCGCTCTGGATGATCATGGGCGAGGCCATGGCCCGCAAGTACGCGAAGACGGGCGATGAGCGTTACAAAGTCGACCCCAAGCTGGCGATGCTATCCATCGATGCGCTGGGCTTTCGCAGGGGCCGCGGTGCTTTGGACACGCTCCTGAAGGACAACAGCCTGGAAGACCACCCGCTGATGGAGCAGGCCAAGATTCGGGGAATCCGCGCTCTGGCGGGCCACGCTGAGACCACCGACGTCACCAACGACGTCAACGGCGGGCCTTCGGGTATTGGCATCGCAACCGCCGCGGGAAAGGCAGCGTTCTGGGATATTATCGGCGCGCCCGATGACCTGAAAATAATCGCCCTCGAAGGCGAGTTCGCCATGACGTCGGGACACGCCCAGGAGATGAAGACCCAGGCAGTGGCCCAACAGGTCGGGAAGCGCCTCCGAATCCTTCTTTCCTTCAACAACGCGGGCATCGACGACAGGCTCATCGGTGGAGTCGTGGCCTCGCAGTACGGCGCCTACAAGCTGGAAGACCAGTGGGCATCATACGGCTGGAACGTCCTTATGCTGGACGACGGCAACGACTACGACCAGGTAGTCGCCGCTCTGAAGACCATGGAGGACTCGGACCCTAAGGATGACAGGCCCATGATCGTCATAGGCAAGACCGTCAAGGGCTGGTGGCCCGGCGCACTCAACGGCACCATCCCGGGCTATGGCGACCAGATCGTCAGCTACGCCAGCCACCCCTACGCCTTCGCAATGAACAACGACTACTTCCAGGCCCTGGCCGGCACATTCGAGAAGCGATTCGACGCCGAATTCGCCGGCATCCGCGATGGGGCCAAGCTGGACACCCGGGAACGCCTCATACAGTTCAAGCAGAACATAGACATCGCAATGTCCGCGCTGGAACGCAATGGCCTTGGCGATTGGCTGGCCGACAAGCTCGTGGAGATCGGCGACAAGGTCAAGGACGACATGCCCCTGCGCATTGACAGAAGCGTCGATCCCTTCATGGACCCCCGTCTGGAGGTCAAGAACCTGCCGCAGGGACCTCAGACGGTGACCGCCCACAACCCCATAACAGGCGAGGACAAGGAGATCAAAATCAAGCTCTTCGAGGAGCCCGGCAACGTGCGGGGCACTCGACGGGCAATCTCCGAGATCGTCAAGTGGATGAATTATGTGACGGAAAATCGGTTCGTAATCGTCGCCGCCGATCTGTTCGAGTCCATTAACGTGGAGCATGGCGCCATCTGGGGCCACTACGACCCCGTCAAGAATCCGATAGGCTCGCGCCTCAAGGCAACCATACAGGAGGCAGGCAATGCCTCAACTGCCGTTGGGTTGATTGGCCAGACGGCCTCTCTCGACCCTAAAATGCACTGTGGCGTCTGGGCGCTCAGCGGTTCCTACGGGGCCTTCACTCCGCTCATGTACCTGCCGTCCCGCGTATGGAGCCAGCAGAACCAGGACAGCCCCTTCCGCGTGGGGGTGCTGAATATTCTTGCCGGGCACTCCGGCCCTGAGACGGCCGCCGACGCCCGCACCCATTTCGGCATATTCTCGCCACAGGTGTGGAAGCTCTTTCCCCGGAACCAGGTGATAACTCTGAGTTTCTGGGACTACAACGATGTGGCGTCGGGATACTTCGCCGCCGCCGAGATCGCGGCTCGCGACCCCAAGGTCGGGGTAATCGTGATGGAGGTGGCGCGGCCCGACTTCCCGGTAGCCGACCGTGCCAAGTTCGCCGACCAGGACATCATGGCCGCCGCCAAGGGCTTCTACGTGGTGCGCGACTTCGACGCGGACAAGCCCAAACACGGTTACATAATAGTACAGGGCTCTTCCTCCACCGTGAACCTGCTCTCGGTGCTGCCAAGGCTGGAGGCTGAGGGCGTCAACGTGAAGGTGATATCCGCCATCAGCGAGGAGCTGTTTAGCAGGCAGCCGCAGAGCTATCGGGACTCGGTGCTGCCGGCCGGCTCACTTTACGACATGATGATAGTGACTACGGGGACGCAGCGAATGTGGCCATTGCAGAACATCGGACCACTGACCCAGGAGTATTCGCTGACCTCCGACTGGGACAACCAGTGGCTTACCGGCGGCACCGAAGCCGACGTCATTACAGAGGCGCACCTGGACGAGGAGTCCATTTACGGCGCCGTCAAGCGGTTCGCGGATGACCACGAGAGCCGCATATCAGGTCAGGCCGCACAGCTGGAAGGTTTGAAATAGGCCGATACACCAGTAAAACAAGTAGCGGTTACGCAATTTAAGGAGAAGCGCGATGTTCATAGCCCACTTCACGGAGAGGCCTTACCAGGACCCCAAGTCGGGCTACTTTGGCGCTACCGGCAAGCCAATCAAAGACCTGGACCTCAGCAACGAGATTTACGATGCCCAGTTGGGGTCCGATCTTTACAACCGCTACCTGGATGAGAAGGTCTACGCCGAGGAGATGGGCTTCGACGGCCTGATGCTCAACGAGCACCACAGCACGCCCTTCTGCATGGGCGGCGCAATGAACATCGAGGCCGGCATTCTGGCCCGCATGACCAGCAAGGCCAAGATCGTGCTGCTTGGCAACATCCTGCCGATATGGGACGACCCTCTCTGGCTAGTGGAGCAGCTTTCCATCATCGACATGATCTCCAAGGGTAGGCTGGTATCGGGCTGGGTTCGGGGCACCGGCCGGGAGAGCGTGGCCCACAACGCGCCCCCGCACTATAATTGGGAGCGTTTCCAGGAGGCCCACGACTTCATCATCAAGGCCTGGACCACTTCGGGGCCGTTCCGCTGGGAGGGCAAACACTACCAGTACCGCTACGTCAACCCCTGGGCCAAACCGTACCAGAAGCCGCACCCGCCAATCTGGCTGCCGGGCGTCGTCAGCCGGGACTCTTTGATGTGGGCAGCCAAGAACCGCATACCCTACATCATGTTGGCCACGGAGATGGGCCCCACGAAGGAGGCCTTCCAGCTATACCACGACACCGCCGCGGAAGAGGGGTACCAGTCCGGCACACAGAACATCGGCTACCTGTGGAAGGTGCACGTTGACGAGACTGAGGAGCTGGCCCAGGAGACGGCCAAGAAGTACGTACAGGGACCCAGCAACCCCTTCCTGGCGGGCAACGAGGGCACGGCCAACGAGGCGCTGATGCGCCTGCCGGGGCTGACATCCCGAAAGCGCGTGTTGTCCACGAGGGCGGTGGCCACGGCCAACCGCGGCGGGCAAATCGGCAGCCGTCCGTTCGAGGAACAGCAGGAGATGTACACCATAATCGCGGGCACGCCGGACACGGTTATCCCCAAGATACGCCACGTGCTGGAGACCCTGCGTCCGGGCAGCGTCATCATCTGGGACGGCGACGGCGCGATGACTCACGACGACCAGATGCGCAGCCTGCGCCTCATGGGCGAGTACGTGATTCCTGCGGTGCGTGAGATGGGCGACGAACTGGGATTGAACAGCCCCTTCGACGTGGACCCTGCCACCAACAAGCCGTTTGAAACGGCTGAGGCGACGGCTTAGGGGGCCAATTACGCCGCAGAAACCAGTGGAGCGGCCACTCGCATACGAGCAACCCAAGGCTGCGTCTTTTCCGCGGAACGGTCCATTCCTGTTCTGACCGGCTGATTACTAGCGCCCAAAAAGCACCTCAAACTCAAAGCCATCGACTAATAGGTCCTTGTACTTGGTGGGCATTGGGGCGTCGCGAACAACACATCCAGTCAGCTCACGAACACCCGTGCGAATCACAAAAACAAAGGACCGCACGTTTGTGCCATCCCAAGGGTCCTTACCGAAGACCGGAATGCTCGACCCCTCGATCACCAATACCCATACAGTGACTCCTATCCCTCCCGGCCCAGATTCATCTTGAAAGTCGGCCTCAGGATTTGTCAATCGGCCGGCCGCCCTTGAGTTGGTTAAGGCGGCCATCACCCGCGTCGGGTGGCCTGAGAGCCGCTCACCAATGCCGGGACAACCCGCAGTTGCAAACCTGATGGCCTCATTGACGATCTCATTTCTCGACTGCTCGCGAGCCAATGAACCCGGCAACGGAATCGCCGTCGTGGTGGGAAGCGCAACCACGGTTGGCTTCGATACCTCGTCGGTGGTGCATGCGACGAAAAACGTCACACAGATCGCGAATAGGACTGCTGCAAAACGAGTCGTCACAACGTCACGGTGAAGCAGTAATTAGTAGACGTGAAGCGTGAGCAGCTCATCATGGCCTGATGCTGCGGATAATTGCGAAGGCGATAGCCTGGTCACTCAAAGAAAGCCCCCGCCTAGAAATGAGCATCGTTCCTCCTGTGTTATCTGAGTTAGGCGTCTGTCATACTGAGCGTAGCGAGGAATCCAATGCGCGGCACCAGTAGAAAGGCAAGTGCCTCAGATTCCTCGTCCCTCCACTCCTCGGAATGACATGTGAGCAACCCACAGCACCATCATTGCCGGCATTGCCGTGGGACCACGCGGGCATTGCCAAACGAACCGCTGAGAGCCGATTGCCGACGGCTGACAGCTCGTCGCTACTGCGCCGTCGCGCCCCCGTCGATGACCAGCGGCGTGCCGGTGACGAATGACGCCTCGTCCGAGGCCAGGAACAGCGCGCCGTACGCAACCTCCCTGGGGTCGCCAACGCGCTTCATGAAGCTGCCGTTGGCGGCTTCCGCCAGAAACTCCTCACGGTCGCGGCCCTCGAACTGGCGGTGCCGCTCCGTGGCCGGCGTCAGTATCGCGCCGGGGCAGACGCAGTTAACGCGGATGTTGTCGGGAGCCAGGTCCAGCGCCAGGCATCGGGTGAGCTGCATCACTGCGCCCTTGGAGGCGTTGTACGGAACGAAGGCAGGCTGCGCGATGAAGCCGCTCACGGAGGCGATGTTCACGATAGCGCCGCCGCCCGCCGCCTTCATGTGTGGCAGAACGTGCTTCACGCAGTAGGCCTGGCCAACGACGTTGACGCCAAATACCCGATGCCACTGCTCATCGGTGACATCCTCAACCTTGCCGAACTCGAACACCGCAGCGTCGTTCACGAGGATGTTAACAGCGCCGTACGCTGCAGCCGTCTGCGTCACCATTGCCTCGACCTCCACCTCCCTGGACACGTCGGTCTCGATAAAGATGGCTTCGCCGCCCTCGGCCCTAACCCTTCGCACAGTCTCCTCGCCGCCCTGCGTATCGATGTCGGCGATTGCCAGCCTTGCGCCCTCTTCGGCGAACACCTCGCAGATAGCGCGTCCGATGCCCGACGCGCCGCCGGTTACGATGGCCACCTTGTCTTTGAGTCGCATGGGTGCTCCAGTCTTTAGTTGTCAGCGGTCAGCAAACAGCCCTCAGCCTTCAACGCTGACTGCTGATAGCTATATGCTATCCCTGAGAGGGCTTCAGCATATTGGGCACGGGCCAGCCTGTCAACGCACCAAAACAGGTTCGACAGGCCCATTTCATCCTGGTAACATTGGCGCGAATTCGGTCTGCACATGGCCGTCTACAGTCGCATCCCAAAAGGTCACTTCCACGATACTTAGGCACTTACCGATAATCTGCTCCAATCATACTTAGGAGGCGCCTCATGAAGGCCGTTGTATACAAGGGGCCATTCAGCGTTGCCGTAGAAGACGTTCCCGACCCGGAGATAAAGCACCCCAACGACGTCATCGTGAAGGTGACGTCGACCTGCATCTGCGGCTCGGACCTGCACATGTACGAGGGCCGTACCGCCGCCGAGCCAGGCATCATATTCGGCCACGAGAACATGGGCATCATTCAGGAGGTCGGTTCTGCCGTCAAGGAGCGCAAGGTCGGCGACAGGGTTGTCATGCCCTTCAACGTGGGCTGCGGCTTCTGCAAGAACTGCCAGCGCGGGTACACGGGCTTCTGCGTGACGGTTAATCCTGGTTTCGCCGGCGGCGCATACGGCTACGTTGCCATGGGCCCCTGGCGCGGGGGTCAGGCCGAGTACCTGCAGGTTCCTTTCGCCGACTTCAACTGCCTTCCCTTACCCGCCGGCACGGAGAACGAGGCGAATTACGCACTACTGGCGGACATCTTCCCCACGGGCTACCACGGCGCGGAGCTTGCGGACGTAAGCCCCGGCGAGAGCGTGGCTGTCTTCGGGGCGGGTCCCGTTGGCCTCATGGCGGCGTATAGCTGCGTCATTCGAGGCGCGGCCGAGATATACGTCATAGACCACGTGAAGGAGCGCCTGGACAAGGCCGGAGAGATCGGCGGCATCCCCATCAATTTCGACGACGGCGACCCGGTGCAGGTCATCCGGGACATGCGCGGCGGCGACGGTGTGGACAAGACCATCGACGCCGTCGGCTACCAGGCGGCGGCGCGAGGCTCATCGGCAGCAGGTGGCCAGCAGACAGAGGTCCCCAACATCGTCCTCAACCAGATGATCGATGTTATCAATCCCACGGGCATCATGGGCATACCTGGCCTGTACGTACCCTCGGACCCGGGCGGAGTAGACGAGAACGCCAAGCGAGGCGCGTTGACCCTCAACTTCGGCAGGCTATTCGAGAAGGGCCTGAGTCTGGGCACCGGCCAGTGCAACGTGAAGCGCTACAACGCATACCTGCGGGACCTTATCACGGTGGGCAAGGCCAACCCCAGCTTCGTGGTCTCCCACGAGGTGCCGCTGGGCGACGCCGTGGACGCCTACGACAAGTTCGACAAGCGCGTGGACGGGTACACGAAGGTCATTCTGAATCCGTAGGGCTTCCCAATTTACCTCACCCCTGACCCCTCTCCGCGTGCGGAGAGGGGGATATCGATAGCCCGGAATGACCTGAATGGGACAGAGCAGCCGAATGTTCCGGCCAGAGGCTCAATGGCCCTATCTGCCAGGCGTAGGAAGCCTGCGTAATTCAGCCTGGACAGCGACCTGAAAGAAGAGGACGAAAAATGCAAATCGGCAGCGGCGACAATACATACAACTGGGTCGGCGACTGGGCCAAGGTGCCGGAGTCGGAGAGCGCCACCAAGGGCTGGGCTCACCCCGGAATCGTCGTCACCGAGTCGGGCGACATCATCACGTGCCACGCCGGCGACCCCACGGTGATGACCTTCGACAAGGACGGCAACTTCAAGAGCTCATGGACCGGCGACTTTGTGGACGCCCACGGCATCACGCTGGTAAAAGAAGATAATGTCGAAAAAATGTGGATTGCCGACAACGGCTCCAAGCGCGGCTACCAGCACGGCTACGACTACCCGCCGGGTGCGGAGTCGGCGTCCGGCCAGGTGTTCAAGACTACGCTGGACGGTCAGACGCTGATGGTGCTGGACCAACCACCCGTGGAGGTGTACCGGGACAGCCGATACGCGCCAACGTCCATCGCCGTAAACGAGGAGCGCTTCGGTGGCAACGGCGACGTGTGGGTGGCCGACGGGTACGGCGCCAGCTACGTGCACCGGTTCGACAAGGACGGCAAGTACGTGTCCAGCATTAACGGCGAGGAGGGCGCGGGGCGCTACAACTGCCCCCACGGCATCTTCATCGACCGGCGCAAGGCCGACGCCGAGCTTTACGTGTCCGACCGGGCCAACGCTCGTGTGCAGGTCTACGACATGGAAGGTAATTTCAAAAGGGCTTTCGGCACCGATTTTCTGACAACGCCTGGCGGATTCGTGACCTACGGAAACCTGATGGTCATAGCAGAGCTTCGCGCCAGGCTGGCCATCACCGACATTAACGACAAGCTGGTCGCCTACCTGGGCGACAATGCGAAGGTGTGCGATGTGGACGGCTGGCCGAATAACAGGAGCGACGGCGGCTCAGTGATACCCACGGCGCTTTTGGAGGCTGGCAAATTCAATAGCCCACACGGCATCGCGGTAGACGCCGACGGCAACATCTACGTGGCCGAGTGGCTAATCGGCGGACGCTTCACCAAGCTGGCGAAAATTTAGCTTATCCGGCGGAGCGTATGGGTATTGGCCGAAACGCCTCACTAAAGTTTGCCGGACAGCATTAGCACGCCAATGGCGATGAATGCAACGGCGGCCCCTTTGGAAACGTATTCCACAGGCACGAACCTTGTTATGAAGCCCCCCACCACCACGCCCAACACTGTGACCAGGGCCAGGCCTATCACCGCGCCGATTAACACCGGGATCGGCTTGCCGCTGCGCGCAGTCATGACGATTACGGCAAGCTGGGTCTTGTCTCCCAGCTCCGCCACAAACAGAAGCCCAAGAGTTGTAAACAAAAGCCGCAGGTCCAATTATTGCGCCCCCTATATATGCAGTTTGATTTGAGCATTCGGAGGGCAATTATCGCATCGCACAGGTGAGGAAGGCATGAGAATTTCCGTTAGGCTTCGAAGGTGGCCTCATGGCTTGGGACCGCTATTGGGAAGCCAACGGATGGTGTTCGTTAATCCAGTCCCAGACCTGACTCTCGCGCAGGCCCCATTCGTCCCAACCGAACCTGGAAACTACGTCCAGCTTGAACCACTGATGATGCCGCTCGGCATAAGCGTCGTCGCCGGTAACGTCGGCGAGAATGGCCAGGGCCAGCTGGGCGGGACCCCCCATGCCGTAACCCCACTCCAGCGTGGTCGAGTGCTCCTTCAGGTCGAGCCGGGAAGCAAGCGGCCAACCGTTATCGCCATCCGTCACCTCGACAATGACGCCGCGACCGTCGCCGTCCTGCGTCCGTTTGCCCGTATAAAGCCTATCCGACACTCATACCCCGCTTGCTGATTTGGGAACATCAGGGTTGTAATGGCCAAAATTATTATAGAAGAAATGAGGCAAATGCATCCAAACCAATTGAACAAAATTTAAGAAACATCTAAGTATTGCACCCTGGCAAGCAAGAACTGTTCCTCCTTCATGTACTAACGTAAAGTCCCGTATTCAGAATCTGGTATCAGTGTGAGGTGAGGTTTATGCCGCTTATCGAGCAGATCATGGCCGACGACCCCAGGCTTCCTCCGTTGGAACGGCAGGTCGTGGACGTGATGGAAAAGCATCCGCAGTACCTGTTCCGCAAGGACAAGAAGGCGGACCTTCAGGAGTTGCGGGCGTGGATGCAGGCGCCACACACGCCGGAGCCGCCATTGTCGCTGATAGACCACAAGGTGCAGCCCATATCCATTTTGGAACACACCCTTGTCTCGCTGCACCACAAACGGGCGATTGGTTGCCTTGATATCAACGATTACCTCTGCTACGGCAGCCATGAGGCGATCAAGAACGCTAAGAAATCATTGATCGCAAAGGGCACGGAAGTAATAGAGTTGCTTCCCTCTCAGGCCAACGGGTCCGAAACCAATGGCCTGGAGCTAGCGGTTTAGGTCTCTTGGATTTGCTGGATATCGCGGCTGCGGCCTTTGTAGATGGCCGGAGCTAACGTATGCCCACCCCGTGTCAATCGCTAACATGGTAGCCTCTCCCGTTAACTGGGAGAGGCTTTCTTATTTCCGCGCGGCTTCACGCGAAAGGCCGTAAAATGGCCTGTGGTTCGACAAGCTCACCACGAACGTCAACGTAAATTCCGTTTGTCCTGTCCGACTCGGATATAGGTCTATCTTCGGACTCCGCCGCGGCGGAGAGCCTGTCAAAGGATGTCTTATGCAAACACGGCGCTTGTTGTGCAAGGCTTCTGCGCCTTGAATTCAGACTATCCAATATCCATATAGTCAATCTCGCCAGTGCCTCGGCAGCAGGGCCTCCCGGTACCCGAATTCGGCAGCTATCCAGTTCTCCATGAACATGCCGTCCTTGTAGCTGGAGCTTTCGGAGCCGTGGACTGTGGTCTGGCCCCGTATAGCGTCGGCAATTGGCTGGAGCGCATCGTTGTCCATGAGCCCGCCAGAGGCATCCGCCATCAACAACGTGGCCGCTTGAACTTTGGGCGCGAAGCCTCGCAGGTCCATGTACCCCAGCGATTCCGCGACCGCCCGCCGCCTGTCCGGGAAAGTGTTCAAGTAGTCGTTGATCTCCTCCAGTGGATACGCGCCTGTTCTGGTGGCCTGGTTCATGGTGTCGACGAACAGCGCGGGTGTGCAGACCAGGTGGCTTACGCCTTGATGCATTGCAGCGGACATGAGCGCCACATCGTTTCCTACGGACACAACCCGGCTGCGGTCTACCTCCGGGCGCGACAGCAGGTACTCCTGTCCGCGCACCGCGTCGGCGATAACCCCACGGAATATGTAATTCCGGGCGTCGTCTATTCCTTCGGTCAGCATCCCCGGGAACATAGCCGAGAAGGGCTGGTCCGAGTTGCGCTGACCCCTGCCCGCCAGCGAGAAGGTAACGTACCGGCTACGCAGCTCGTTGGACGACCCCTGTGGAATCAGCTCAAGCACGCTCTGGTACTTGGGTGGGTAGTAGATGGCGGGAAAAGGCCCTTGCCCACGCGGTATGCTGAGGTAACCGAACAGCCTGTACGGCCCCACACTGGTGAGCCTCACGGCGTAAGCCGTGGCGAAATCGGTGCTGCGGATCGGCAGAGGTTCGACCTCCGGCGCAGCCGGATACCGCTCCAGGTCATCCAGCGCGCTCTGCCAGTAGGTATCGAAATCGGCGGGTTGGCCTTCCCACATCGGAAAATCCTCTTGTTCGTGGATTGCTGTTTGCGGCGGTTACGGCTTCAGGTGCTCCGCGAAGAAGTCTGTAATGACGGCGGTGTGCTTGTAGCGGCCGGCCTCGTGACCGTGACCGTCGTAGGCGTACAGCTTCTTGTCGGGGCTGCCTATTGCGTTGAACACAGCGTAGCCCGTCTCAGGAGGACATACGTTGTCCTGCAAGCCGATGTTCACGATCGTCGGGCAGCTTATGCGGTCGGCGAAGCTGATGCCGTCAAAGTAGGCCAGCGTGTCCTCAACCTCGGCCCTGTGCTCGGGATGCATCCGCAGGTAATCGTTGATCTCCTCATACGGATAGCTGACCTCCAGCTCGATGGCGTCCATGTAGCCGCAGAGGTAAGGCGCACCGGCTGACACCACCGCAACCTCCTGTCGCATCGCGGCTGTCGTTATGGCCAGTCCGCCGCCCTGGCTGCTGCCGGCCACGCCAATCCTGCCGCCGTCGACCTCGTCCCGGCTCAGCAGGTAGTCTACCGCCCGCCAGGCGTCGACGTAGAAGCCGCGGTAGGAGTAGGTGTTGCGGTCGATGATGTTGTGCGTCAGCAGATTGGGGTAGCCCGGGTTGAACTGCCTGTTGCTTCGCAGCTTTCCCCGCGGCGCTGCCGTGATTGCGGCATAACCTCGCCGGGCCCATTCCTTTGGTATGGGAGGGTCGCTCTGGTAGCCGGGGAGGAACAGCACCGCAGGCAGCCTGCCGGTCCGATTCCTGGGAACGCAGTACCAGGCCGCCACTCGAACGCCGTCCAGGCTGTCGTAGAACACCTGAAACGTCTCAATGTCATCGGACGTCCTGAGCGGGTCCGAGACCGTCTCGGCATTCAACGGAATCCGCGCCGCCTCCGCCAGGACCCCGTCCCAGAACTGGTCGAAGTCTGCCGGTTTCCGGACCTTGCAGCGATAGTCTTCGGGGATTTTTCTTGTCATGTGCTTTGCCTGAGCATACCGAATTGTAGGGCGTGGACGAGCATCGCGCGCCACAACGGAGGAATATTAGCATAGTTAAGCGAAAGGCTGTTCGAGAGGACTGCCGGGGATTAGATATTTTCGTCGAGAATGCATTCGATCTGGTCTATAAGCCTGTGGACGGTGCCGGCGTCGGCTGGCCTTGCAGCGTTGGTGACGTACGTTTTGAGGTCCCGCAGGGCTTCTTCGTGGTTGCCGAGCCTGTAGTTGACGACTCCACGATCACGGAGCTCATCGGAGGCCTCAGGTTGAATAGACAGCAGCCTATCGATCGTGGACAGCACACGCTGGTATTCCCCGCGCTGTAGGTAAATGGCCTTCAGGTTTCGCAGCATGCGGGCCACGAACTCCCGGCTACTAATGGGGCTGAGATAACGCATATCCCAGGGCATATGGCCGTGAGTTGCCTGCATGAACTTGGCCTCGCATTCGGCGACGGTCAGGAGAATGCCGTTCTGGAATGGATCAACGAAGAGATCGTCTATTTCGGCATGCTTGACCAGGAAGTGCCCCGGCATGCCCACTCCCTTCAGCGGCACCCCCAATTGGCTGCCGATCTCTATGTACAGCATTGAAAGGGTGATGGGTATGCCCAGACGGCGCTCTATTACGTCGTTGAGAAAGCTGTTCCTGGGGTCGTAGTAGTTTTCGTAGTTGCCGCGGAAGCCCAGTTCGTCGAAAAGGTACTCGCTGAGCGTGTTCAGGTGGTATAGCGGGCTGGGGTCGTCATATATGCGGTGAGCGATGCCATCGGCCAGCAGTCCAATTCTGTAAAGCTCCCGTTCGACGTTTAACTCGGGGTATTCCGTCGCCGCGATCAGTAGCGCGGTGCGGACCAAGTCAATCTCCTCGTCGGGAGAGGTCACGATGCTATCGAACTGGTGCCATATATCGGGCAAATGCATAAGAGCGACGCTAGCTGAGTAGATTTCGGTCTGAGCCGTTTACATGGGACATGATAACAAAAAGCCCCGGACTTATTCAGTCCGAGGCTTTTATTTCCTCAACGACTTGGAGAGCTAGTCAGCTGCTACGGGAGCAGCATTAATCTTCTCCTGCAGGATGGCCCTCATCTGCTTGACCCTCGTAAGGTCAGGGAAGATATTGCCTTCCTCTTTCCTGTCGAAGACCTTTTCTCCATCGAGGAACACCTGGAATACGCCGGCTACGCCGGGAGTAATCTTAATCGAAACGTCTTTGCCACCCTGGGCAAACAACTCATTGGCCGTCCAGGCCGCAGTACCAAGATGCTGTCAAGGTACGCAGTAGATAATTTCGGCGTCGACTTTTCCTTCTCCGGCCATACACTTCCTCCTAAAATTCGGTGTCCCAACGACCACGTTGATCGCTGGTTAATCCCCATATCAAGAGATGTTATAACACCGTCATGCTAATTGAACTCGAATTTATCACAGCTTATTGGCCCTGTCAATATTCGCAATCAAAGCGCGGAATATCTCGGCGATGGGGAGCCGGTTAGCGATACCACGGTATGGGCGACGGTAGACGCTTGGCGGGACAATTCGCTAACACGTCTGTTTCTGCCCTGCCCGGGGCGAATCGAGACAACGGGCGGCAAGCAAGAGCGATTAAATGGCGATTTTGACGCCTGCATTGTAAACTTAAGTGGTTATGGCTGAGCAGTTTTACCCATATACCGGGGCCACCAATCCCACCGCATACGAGTATTGGAACGAGTGCACCGACCCAGATTACCTGCTGGAAAAGCTCATGTGGGACATCGCACCTATCGACGGCAAGATGGTGCTGGACGTGGGCGCGGGATCCGGCTTCCAGGCGGTCCGATACGCCAGCAAGGCGTTTCGTATTTTTGCCGCGGAACCCGACCCCCGAATGCTGAGGCAAATTTACCTTCGCCTGGCCAAGGAAGACGTAGGCAATGTAAGTGTGCTGGCCGTCTCCGCTGAGGAGATAACATTACCCACCGACTCCATAGATGTCGCGTATGCGCGGTTCGCTTACTTCTATGGGACTGACGACTGCCTGCCGGGCCTGAGCGAGATTCAGCGCGTTCTTAAGCCTGGTGGTCATTTCTTCGTGATAGACAACAATCCGGACCGGGGCCAGTTCGGCAAGCTAGCCCGCCAGGCACACCCCGAGATTTACACGCCCACGTATGTCGACGAGAGAACGGACTTTTACCGGGAACACGGGTTCGAACGCTTCGAGGTGGATACCTTGATACGGGCGCCGGACCGACAGGTGCTGGGTGAGATATTAAAGCTAGACTTCGCGGACAACTACCGAAAGGTGCTGTGCTCGATTGAGGGCACAGAATTGTCCTACAGCCTATCTGTTTACCACTTCAAGGAGTAGCAGGTTTTCGCGACAGACCGATTCCGCCTGGCCGGCGTCGGGTTAGACGAACCTTGCGGCTGCCATGGCACCAACCGCCACGACGACCAGCACAGCGTTGACGTAGGCAATCATTCCAACCCGGCCGGCCACGCTGTCGTTATCGCCGGAGATCATTCCCATTTCGCTGGAGCCTGACGCTGCGTTGGTAAGGCGTCGCAACGAGCCGCTCAATGCCCCCGAAGCGCCCATGGCCAGGATGGCCAACACGATCCCGCCTGTGATGGACCAACCCCATCCAGTTGCAAAGAGGTCGGAGAAGCGGTCCATTCGGAATATCAACACCAGTCCAAACACTATGGTGAGCGCTCCGGTTATGTTCATCACCCGCGCTACGCTCCCAGCTACCTCGCCATAGACTCCAAGGTCGGATAAGGTGCCGGCGCGTCTCAGACGTGGCCCGATGACCAGTGCCATGAGCACAGCCGAGCCTGCCCACACCACGCCCGGAACGATATGCAGCAATCTGATAACGATAATTTCGGCGTTCATGTTTGCCTCCGATTATCTGCCTGCGGTCCATCTGGTTTCGGGATATCGGCTTACCGAGCGTTGACCTCTTGCGCAACCTCGTACATTTCCAGCGAAGGCGGACCGCTAAAAGCGTCGGCCAGGTCCGCCATGTTTGAATGGCTCTCCTTGAACTGGTCCGACTTCACATACGCCTGGTAATCGTCCTCCGTATCCCAAGCGACATACACGATGTAGGGCTGCTCACGCTTATCTTGTCGGGTCGAAGGGCCTGGAAGGGCGGGGCGCAGCAGCCGAAAACCCTGGAATCCCTTCATCCCCTTAAGCCCCGGAGCGTTCTTGGCAAAGCCCTGTTCGATTCGCTGCGCGAAATCAGGCTTTACGGGAATACGGTTAATAACGACTATCACTACTGTCTGCTCCTCCGGAAAGTTCGGGTACTCAATTGCTCAGTCTCTCGGACGCATTGAACCACAGGCGGCGACGTTGCTGCGTGGCTGTTTTGGTGCTTCTGCCTGCAAGATGCACGCGCCGGACTGCTTGGATAATCAATCGATGCGCCGGATATCCGAATTTATCAGTTGGCCAGGTCCATGCCCATGTCTATGATGGAATTGCGCCGCGCCAGGGAGCGCTCCATGCTCTCACGGTACTTCCCCCAGACCTTCTCCCGTTCCGCCTGACTGGAGGCCTCCGCCAGGCCCTCCTTGTACTCCTCCACGATGTGGTCCTCTGTCTTGCCCACAGGCATATCGAAGAACGCAGCGCCCAGTACGGGGAGCTTGCCTGGTTTGAAGTAACCCTTGTCCGGCAGCTCGTACCCCTCGAGATTGGCCGTCCCCTTGCCCAGGACTTCGCCGGTCTCGATGTAGTGTTCCATTACGGGCTCGAGGCCGTACTTCTGTATGGGGCACACCTTCATGCAGACGCCGCAGCCGGAGTAGCGCGCCATCACGGGGCGGCACCGCTTGTAAATTAGCTTGGCCTTCTCGACTCCCCGGAACCAGAGGCGTTGGCCCTGGATGGCCCGGCCCGGGCACCGCATAAAGCAGACCTGGCATACCTCGCAGAACTTGTGAATGCCGTAGTCCACGGGCTTGTCGTAGTTTACCTTGGCGTTGGTAAGAATAATCTGCAGGCGCGCGCGGGACCCGAAGTGGGGTGACAGCAACTGCCCGTTGACGCCCAACTGACCCAGGCCGGCTTGCACGAACATGGGTATCATCGGCCCGAAATGCCACGTGGGACCGGATACCTGGGCGCTGTAGCCCAATGAATTTATGTAGCCCACCAGCTTCTCCGCCAGCTCGGCCTGGCGCTTGTACGCCTCTCCCTGCGCCTCCTCTGCCTCCAGACTGGGAAGGGTCTGGGTGGCGGAGTAGTCCTGTTCCAACGCCAGACATATGGCATGGGGAAGGTCCGCACGGACGTCCTTGCGCCGCGCCTGGTAGATGTAACGCCTGTCGAAGTGAACGAACCCCACCTCGCCGTAGCCCAACTCGTACGCCTTTTTACGGAGGGCGTCGGTAACGTCCTCGCCCGTGGGCTCGCATGTCGGTTCCAGCTCGCCGGAATGCCTTATCCACTCCACGGCGGGTTCCATTTCTTTCTGGAACTTCTCGTAAAGCACTGTCGTCTCGGGCGAAAACTCGTCCCGCACGCCGGCGGCCCACTCCGCCGAGGCGCTCTCCTCTATGGCGAAACTCTCCAGGGGGTACTCACGGCTGTAAAACGAGATTTCGTCCTCGCGCCGCATGGTGGCAGGGTCTTTTTCCAGGTCCTTGGCCACGGGAATCTTCACTGGCTGATCGCCGTTGGAGCGGCCTTTGCGGATTTCGTTATGCCCTAGCAACCGTCTCGCCATATATCACGTCCTCTGCTTTATAGCTTCTTAAGCTAGGCTGATGATACATCAAGCTCTGGCGGGCTGTCATGGACCGGCAGCGATTTCATTCGTATGAGGGGCGACAACGCCAGTATGGCCGCACCCGTCTGGTCGGCTGCGGCACCCAGTGTGCCCATCCGCAGTGGCGTAGCCCCCAACACCAACACCGCCGTGAACTGTAGGGCGCCCAACAACGTCCCGAACTCGGAGACTGTGCGGGCCGTCCACAGCTTCAGGAAATCCGGGTCGCGCCAGAGGCCGGTGAATCGAATGCGCAAGAGTTCCTCAGTATTCAACGAGGTGTCGATAGAAGGAGGCGAACGGGGCTTACTTTAGCAGATGTTGCCTTATTCCGTGGGCAAATTCGATGTCGACAAATCCATCGATAGAAACTCTTGTATAAGTGGCTTCTCTCTAGTATTACAAACTCTGATATCATAGCGCGATGTACAGATTCCAATTTGTCGTGGCTTCTCTCGCAGCGGCAATCCTACTGGTAGCCGCCTGCGGTGAGCCGGCGCCCGAACCGTCGCTGGAGCCTAGCCCAACGCCCATACCTGAGTTGAACCCGGGCGAGCAAACTCCTACTGCGCTAACATCTGCTACCCTCACCCGACAAACACTACCACCGGATAATACTCAGCGTGGGAATCCAATTTACGAATTGGCGGATACCTGGGGAATGGCTCCCGGCAATGGCATAAGCTTCAATTCCCCCAATGGAATCGCCATCGATTCCTCTGACAACGTCTACGTCACCGAGTTCCGCGGGAACCGGGTGCAAAAATTTACCTCCGACGGCGTCTTGGTGGCCCAATGGGGTACACAGGGAGGCGCAGAAGGCCAATTTCGAAGCCCGACGGGCATCGCCATCGATGGCGAGGGTAACGTTTATGTTTCCGAGAGCGGCAACCATCGGGTGCAAAAATTTACTCCCGATGGTCAATGGCTGGCTTCCTGGGGCTCGCAAGGGTCGGGCGAAGGAGAGTTTCGGTCGGCCATGGTCATCGCCTCCGATTCCGATGGCAGGCTCTACGTGAGCGACTGGGGAAACAACCGTATCCAGGTATTTGACTCCGATGGCACCTATCTGGATGCCTGGGGGATGGGTGATAAAGGGCAGGGAGGGTTGGTGACGCCCACCGGTCTCAAGGTGGATGGCGAGGGCAATCTCTGGGTGGTTGACCGTGGCAACAGCCGAGTCCTGAAGTTTACTAGTGACGGTGAAATTCTTGCTGTGTGGGGATCTGAAGGACATGACCAAGGTCAATTTCGAGTCCCAACTAGCATTGCCATCGACGGGGACGGGAACTTTTATGTCGCCGAGGTCGATGGCTCCCGAGTGCAGATCTTCAGCTCGACCGGAGATTACCTCTCCGAGCTGTTTGCACCTGGCCTGCTTTCCGGACCTCACGGATTGGCCTTCGACAGCGCGGGAAACCTTTACGTGGGGGACACGAGAAATAATTACGTAAGAAAATTCAGGTTGGCTAGTCCTCCTTAAAGCTCGTAAGCGCCGGACGCTGATTTCAGTGTCCAAGGCCGGCGTACTCGCTTGTTGCGGCACTGAAGGCACCGGGTTCGTGGACTTGTGAAATCGCTTGAGAAAACCTGTTGACGAAGGTGCCCGGGCCACAGTCTGTCACGCCAGCCGAAATGCCTTAACCACAGTGGCGCCGCAGACTTGAGATGCATGCTCGACTTGAAGCCCGGGGAGTTCGGCGACAATTTCTTCGGGAGTCGTGAGGCTGAGCAGATCCGCCTCCGACCATCCGGAGGGCGGACTCGATGACCTGTCGTGGCTGACGAATAGCAGGGTGCCTCCCGGAGCCAGCGCCTTCACAGCCCACGTCAGCATCTGTCTCCGCTGCTCCGGAAACAGTTGGATGTAGAAGGTGGCAATCAGATCGAACTGACCTTCAGGTTGATATGTGGAGGCATCCCCAACAACGAAGTCAACGTCCACACCATTTGACGCTGCCGACTTCCTCGCTTTGTCCACAGCCACTGTGGAAAAGTCCAAAGCAGTGACCTGCCAACCTTGCTTGGCAAGCCAGAGGGCGTTGCCGCCTGTGCCGCAACCAATTTCCAGAGCTCGGCCGGGCGGTATACCGTTGACTTCAGCCAACAACAACTTGTTGGAATCTGAGCCTGTATCGTCCATCCTCGACCACATTTCATCCCAGAATTCTTTTGTGTCAGACATCGCCCTTCAATCCATCCGAATATGCAGTCGTTGTCAACACGGTCAATTTAGCACAGTCACATTTCTCGCAACAGCCATGTTACTTGGCGTCTCCCTGGCCGCCGCCTAGAATTCCGCGAAGTATCATCTGGGCCACCTGCTTGTCGAGGGGCTGGTTGTTGTTGCCGCACTTGGGCGACTGGATGCAGCCGGGGCAGCCCGTCTCGCAGGGGCACTCGGAGATGACGTCCAGCGTGGCCTGCCAAAGCTCCTCGATTATCTCGTAGCCGTGCTCCGTGATGCCCACGCCGCCGGGGTGCCCATCGTGAATGAAGACCTGCGGCCTGCCGGTGTCCGGGTGCAGAGGCGTGGAGATGCCGCCGATGTCGTTGCGGTCGCACATGGCGAACAGGGGCAGTATCCCGATGGCCGCGTGTTCCACGGCGTGCAGCCCGCCCATCAGGTCCAGCCGGTTGCGGTGAATGTGGTCCAACGTGTCGCCCGGCACGTCGAACCAGATGGCTACCGTGTCGTAGCTCAGCGGCGGAAGGCTGATATGCTCCTCGCTGAGCACCTCCTCGGTGATGTGGGCCTTGCGCCTGAAACCCACGACAGTGGTTGAGACGCTGACGTCGCCAAGATAAACGGTAGTACGCCGCGCCGCCTTCTGCTTGTACACCTTTAGCACGCGGGTGTCGGTGTAATCGCGGACCTCTGTGTAGTACGGCACGTCTGTCAGAACGGCGTAGGCAGTCGCCGACTCCAGGTCCAGGTCGGTGATGAGGTACTGTTCCCCCTGGTGCAGGTATACGCCGCCTGGGTGAAGCTGCATGAACGCGGCCATCTCGTCCATGGTCTCCAGAATCACCCCGCTGTCCTTCTCCACCAGCGTGTACGTTTTGGCCGACGTGGAGCGAATGTTTACATCCTGCGCCGGGTACTCCATGTCGGCGGTCAGGTGCCAGCGCTTGCCCTGCACGTGCAGAAACCCGTCCTCCACCAGCTCATCGGCATACCAGAGCAGGTCGGGCCCGAACAGCTCGGTGTCCTCCATGACCAGCGGGGCCTCGTACGCCGCGCAGAGCAGGTGCGGCTTCAGCACGTAGGGGTTTGATGGCGAGATGCGGGCGCTCTCGTGGGCCTTTTCGAAGAAGGCGTCGGGGTGGCGCATGAGGTACTGGTCGAGCGGATTGTCCTGCGCGATGAGCACGCTGAGGGACCGCTCGCCACGGCGGCCGCTGCGTCCTGCCTGCTGCCAGGTGCTGGCGACGGTGCCTGGGTATCCCGTCAGCAGCGTCGCGTCCAGGTCGCCGATGTCGATTCCCAGCTCCATGGCGTTGGTGGTTGTCAGGCCCAACAGCTTGCCTTCGAAGAGGTCCCGCTCTATGGCGCGGCGGTCCTCGGGCAGATAGCTGGCCCGGTAAGGCATGACGCGCTTGGCCAGCCCCGGATTGGAGAGCCGTAGCTGGTCCCGCACATAAACGTAAAGCAGCTCGGCCGTGCGCCGGCTGCGAACAAATGCCAGCGTCCGCACCGTTCGGCGTATCAGCTCTGAGAATAGCTGGGCCGACTCGGTGTTGGTGCTGCGGCGGGTCCCCTTGGCCATGTCCACCATGGGCGGATTCCAGAAGAGGAAGTCCT
>JACZVF010000010.1 GCA_022572805.1 Chloroflexota bacterium | reverse complement strand
CGGCCAATCCTCTCCCGCGGTAGCCGGCGAGTCGCGTAGACAACCCACCGAAGGCGACGGTCTTCACGTAATTGGCTGGCCGGGAATCTGTCCATATAAGCAGAGTGGGACATCTGCGTCCCATAATCTTGCTATGGCCGGACTGTTCCCGTGGGCAACGACTGATGGATAGCGTCGCCAGATTAAAACGCCAACGCCCCTGGCTCCTGACCGGTTCGGGGGTGGCAATCGCTTTTGCGCTGGCCGCATTTCACTTTCTGGGGCTGGGGGAGCCCCAGCCCGTTGGGCTGTACGTTATTTACTGGACGGCCGCGAACTTGATGGCCGGCATTATCATCCTGCTGGGTTACGCCCAGGCAATAAGTTACGCAACACGCCTTCAGATTATCGGTGCGCTGGCGGATTTAGCCGGTCCATCGCCTGATGCCGACCAGGTCATCAGAGAGTTGCAAGACACGCTGGAAACCATGTACGGCCTGAAGTTGATTGCGTTCGTTAACGGCGGCGATGACATCAGCCTCCTTGACTCGACGGATAACGATGGCGGCATGAGAGACGCAGTCAACCGGCTGCTGGACAGCGCCCTCAACGCCGACTCAGAATTCGGACTGGCAAAGGAGTTGAATGCGTCTGAGACTGAGGGTGTAGCGGGCGACTCACCCTGCCCTGCGCTGGGGGAGACCCTGGTGGTGCTGCCAGGGAACCGGCAAGGTTCCATCGCGGGCACGGCGCTTCTGGCTGGGCCTCGCAGACGCCGTTATGGTGCGGAGCAGCTCCAATTCATGGCGCTGCTATGGTCCAACGTGGCATGGGCCTTTGGCGTTAAGCCGGCTCCAGATGCCGAGGCGGACCCGGCGCAAGCGGACGAATTCGAGGAGTTGCTGTCCCAGATTACCAGTCCTCAGGACATCGGCAACATGTTGGAGCGAATGGCCGCCAATGTGTCCGAAACAGTACTCATGAACGAAATAGACGGCGTCGGACTGCTTCTGGTCGATGCAGCGGACGGCAAACGGATTGCCTCCGGAGGGGCCGGCAGAATGCTGGAATGGAATTCCGGTTACGGCTCTGCCGCCAAGTTGGATTATGAGCTAGGTGACGGTGTTTCCCGAAGTCCCGATGTGGTGAATTATTCATTGACGAGAACGGGGACGGGTTCGGGCGATAGCGGCGGCAACGGCCATTCTCCGACCTTCAAGGGGGCCATCTTCCTGGAAAGGCTGGGCCTCGACCATCTTTTGGCCGCACCGATAATGCAGGATGCCGAGCCTATAGGGACCGTAGTGGCGGTGCGAGGCTACCCATACGGCGCATTTCAGCCTGAGGATGAGGAGAGGCTGACCCGGTTCGCGGCGGCGGCCGCAAAGCCCATGTCCAAGGCGTTGCGGCTTGCGGCGGAGATGAACCGTCTGACCCGCATGGACCGTATGGCGGCCTTTAAGTCGGAGCTGGTGTACAACATATCCCACGAGTTGCGGACGTCGCTGTCGTCGCTAAAGGTCGCCACGGACATGCTGATGGATGGCGAGGGTATCCAACCCGGAGGCGAGCTCTACGACCGCCTTCTGAACAGCATTGCCCGCAACGTGAGCAGGCAAGAGTCGCTGGTGGCCAACATCGTGGACATGGCGGGAATCGAGGCGTCGTCTCTGAGCCTCAGGTTGGAGCGCGTGGACCTTACGTCCGTCATGACTGAGACGGCCAGCATTATGTCGCCTCTGATAAGTCAGAGAAGCCAGACCCTCGCAGTATCAATAGAGCCGGACCTGCCTCAGATTGAAGCCGACAGGCAGAGACTCTCGCAGATACTCGTCAACCTCGTATCCAATGCCCAGAAATACTCTCCGGAGGGATCGGAGATCGCCTTCGGTGTGGAACGCAAGGGGTCCGACGTGGTTTTCACGATAAGTGACGCGGGCCCGGGCGTGCCGCCGGAGGAACGGGACCACGTATTCGAGGCGTTCTACAGGGTGCAAGACCAGCGGTCGCAGGGTATTTCAGGCAGCGGCCTGGGCCTGGCAATAACCAAGTCTCTGGTGGAGCTGCATGCGGGTTCCATCTGGATCGAAGACGGGCCTTCGGGTGGGGCCGCCTTCGTAGTCTCACTCCCCCTCTCTCATCCTCCCACACAAGTCGGGGGGGACAGCGCATGAAGGTCCTGATAATAGACGACGAGCCGGATATCAGGGAGATATTATCCATAGCCTTCAATCTGCGCTGGCCGGAGGCCAAGGTGCTTATGGCGGGGGACGGCAAAAAGGGCTTGGAAATAGCCGAAGCGGAAAAACCGGACATCATTATTCTGGACATTACCTTGCCGGACACGGACGGATTCGACGTCTGCAGGCGGCTTCGCGCCAGGACGGACGCGCCAGTGATATTTCTCACCGCGCGAGACTCCGAGATAGACAAGGTCAAGGGGCTGGAGGCGGGCGCGGACGACTACATCGTCAAGCCCTTCAATCATCTGGAGCTGTTGGCCCGCGTTCGCGCAATTCTTCGCCGTCACAGGGCTCAAGCCCCTGGTGGACCAGAGTCCCAATATACCAAGGGCAGGCTGCATGTAGATTTCGGCGCCAGGACCGTGTCGGTCAACGGAGAGGTGGTGGACCTTCCTCCGCTGGAGTATAGCCTGCTGTACCACCTGGTGAAGCAGGCGAACAGAGTCATACCTCACAAAACCCTGCTGGCCAAGGTCTGGGGGCGGGAGTACGTGGACCAGGTGGACTACCTCAAGGTACACATGCAGCGCCTGCGCTCAAAGCTGGAAGATGATCCGCAGCACCCGCAGATGATCGTGACCGAGCGTGGCGTGGGTTACCGGTTCGTGGACCCGGGATAGCCGTAATTCAAGCTCCGATACGCGGCCGCCGCTTATGAATTACATCAGCATTTCTTATAGGTTTATGCCTGTTTACTGCGATTGAGGCCGTTGACACCGGCGGCAAGACGTAGGTATGGTTTATTCACTGTCCCGCAATAAGCCAATTTGCGGGTGGCGACCAAGGGGGGTTCATATTGAAGGTCCTGTTTTTCAGTCATGATGGCGACAAGGTCGAGCAACTTGGCCTGGCGCTCCGGCTGCGTTGGCCGGATTTACGGCCGCTGATTGCCTCCGAAGGTCATGTTGGCCTGGAAGTGGTGGAGCGCGAAGAGCCGGACATCGTCATTATTTGCGAAGACCTGCCGGATATGACCGTCTGGGAGGCAATCAAGGAGATTAGACGTTTCTCCGACACGCCCATTATTGTGGCGTTGGAGTCGGACGGCGAAATGGATGTCGTCAAGGCCCTGGAACTTGGCGCAGACGAGTTCATTCGCCTGCCTTGCAACCTCACCGAGTTCATGGCGCGCTCTGTTGCCATTATTCGGCGGGTCGGCCTTACCAAGCAACGCAGCGACGAGACCCCTATCCGTTGCGGCGACCTTCTGATAAACCCGGCCACCTACGAGGTCTACCTTGCTGATAGCAGACTGCTCCTCACCCCCACGGAGTTCAAGCTCCTCTACCTGCTGGCAAAAAACCGGCACGTCACGCTTACCCAGGAGTTCATTCAGCGGGTAATCTGGTCTGAAGACATCGAAGCGGGCGAGGCCCTGAAGAAGTACATTCAGCGTTTACGCCGCAAGCTGGGCGACGACGCCCGCAATCCTACCTGGATCAAGACCGTTCACGGTGTGGGGTATCGGTTCGCTGCCACCACGGCGGCCTGATGCCCAAAGGGTATTGGAACTGAAAATGTTTGCCCGGTGCGGCGCGGTAAACGGCGATTCCAATACCCTGGTCACTTGATACTCACACTAATTCACGTTAGTTTCCCCCTATTGGCACTGCCTTTCCCCCGCTGAATTCACGGTGCGGGCCGTATAATGGCTCTGCATTATGGGATACATTCTAATCATAGAAACACACGAAGAGTCGCGCGGCGCAACTGCCGACCTTCTTGCCCACGACGGTTTCGAAGTGATATCCGAGGCGGATAGCAGTGATGGCGTTTCAAGGCTAATTCAGCGTTCCCCGGGCCTGGTCATCATGTCTGAAAGCATGCCGCCGCTGGACACCGTCGAGCTATTGCCTCTGATCCGTCGCCTGACGGACGCGCCGATTATCGTCATAGGCGAAGGCGGCGAGACCGCCGTGGTCAGATGCCTGCTGCAGGGCGCGGATGTTTACCTGAGCAAACCCGTAAATTGCAGGGAACTGCACATCAGGGCGCGGTCTCTGTTCCGTGATGCCGCTGTCGAGACCAGTGGACGCTCCAGCACCCGGACACGCTACATGCTGTCCGAAAGCGACCTGTCCAAGGGCCTGCTTGCTACGCTTACCAGGACCGAGGAGCGGCTGCTGAGGTGCCTGATGGAAAACGCCGGGGATGTCATCAAGCACGAGGACCTCATGAGCATGGTCTGGGGCGAGACCGTAAAGAAGGAACGCCTGCGTTTCTACATCCACAGCCTGAGGCGCAAGCTAGTGTCCGAGTCCATCAGTCTTCTTACCCTGAACGGGGTCGGCTATCGTCTTCTGCCAATGGCATAAGCTAGAGGCGTAAGCCAGGACTCGACTTGGCACGGTCACGACGCTACACAGGCCTCTCTAATTCGTCGGCCTACTTCTAGTAAAGTTTCGCAAGTGTATTTCGTTGAATCCCACTTTCCGCCGATAGCTGCATAACATCTGTTGGTGTGCCGATACAACGCGGAACGCACCGCGACGGCCTTCTCCTGCTAACCGCTCGTTTTCCTGCTGCCACGCGCCGCGTGGAGTCGTGCCGGCAAGAACCTTTCATTGGTACAAGACGACTCCTATGTTATTGGGCCTATTTCCCCCCAACGTGGCCAGGCTTTAAAAGCGGGCGTCGGTGACGTTGGGATTGGGGTGATAGCCCGTCCTGTTGAATCGGCATGCCCACCGGCATTACAGCGCAGCCTGAAATTTCGTCGGTAGTCCACTCGACGTGACCATGCTGCCGTCGTAGGGTTGCCCGCTCGAAATAGCGGCCTCCACCACCCGTAAGGCAAGGTTATCACGCTGTTAGCCAGGCCCCCGCACGCCGTTAAATAGTGAGGAAGGTTGCATCCCTCTGCGGCGCATCCCCCTGTGGCCTGAGACTCTGCATCGAAACAAGGCTAAATAGTTTGGCTGCAATAAATGGCGGTTAATTCTGTACATAAAGAAGCTGCATGTAGGTCATTTCCCGCCCCAGTTGGAACACGCACGCTCCTCTGGGGCATGCCTGGTGCCCTGGTGCCCTCGTGCATTTCTCCACCATCCAAGTACGGTGCGCCTGCTGATTAACGATGACCGATAGTCCCCGATGCGCCAACTGCTTTCAGGAAATACCATGGACTCCCGTTTTTAACGACGGGGATATCTTCTGCTGCGATGGCTGCGTGATAGGCGGCCCGTGCGTCTGCACCTATGACGGACCTCCCATCAGGTTGGATACCAAGGACATCCTGGCGGCGGCAGGCTATGATCTGGAGGCCCTGGCGGCTGAGCTGTCCGTATGCGCCAACTGCTTCGAGGAGTTCACCCGGGAACCGGTGTACGCCAAGGAGACAACTTATTGCTGTCAGGGGTGCGTACGCGGCGGGCCTTGCGCCTGCACATACGGCGAGGCAACCGAGGGACTTTCGTCCTTTGAACACGAAGTGAACCGCCTGTGGCATCACATGTCCCAGTGGGAAGATGCGGCGCCTGACGACGAAAAGCAGCGGGAGGACCAGAGGGTGAACGACCTCTGGCTGCTCCGGCAGGACGATTCCGCCCTGCCAGGGCCTGCGGAGGACGAGGCTGCGAAGGTGGAGCGGCCCCTGTACCTTCCGCGGAAGTCGTCGGAACCGGACCCGGACGCCGAGCTAGACCTGGATTCCGCGCTCCAGCCGGTGGTGCAACGGAAGGCCTACAGCGTTGTTGCCTCCCCGCTCGATGAGGTAGCGGACGTTCGCGCCTTTACCTCTGCGCTGGCCTCAACCCCTTCTGTGGACAGCGTCATTCTGACTCACTATAGCGGTGATGCCGCCACATTCGAGATCGAAGCCCGTGATCTGCATAAGGTGGTCCGGGAGCTGCTGGAGGGCGACTACTACCCGATACGGAGTTTCAGCATGTCCCCCGAAGGCCTGGAGCTTATCCTGCGCTCCACGGGCGGCGACCTGCTGGCCACCGCCGTTCAGCCCGACGGCCCAACACTTGCCGAGGAAAGTAACGCTGTTCGTTGGGAAAGGTCGGCCGTCTCCGCAGCGGACGCCGATGTGCGCCCTTTCAGGTTTGAGATGGGCGTGGACGTCTTCTTCAACGGGAGGCATCAGGTGGAGGTCGGCGGCATCATGGGGCCAGTCCACATGCATTCCTGGAGGATCCAGGCCACGTTGGTCGGCGAGTCGGTCGACGATATGGGTTCGCTTGTGGGAACCCAGCAAGTCAAAGAGGTAATCACCGCGTTCGTCGGCCGGTTTAACGAGAAGATGCTAAATAAGGTGTCGCCGTTCGACGAGATCATGCCCACCTCCAACAACATCGCCCGGGTAATATTCGATCACGTATCTTGGGAAATCCAGGGGGAGAGGGGTGGCGAGGCCTCGCCTGGCAGAGGCTCCGGCGGCGCTCCAGGTCTGAAATCCATCAAACTGTGGGAGTCCCCCACAAGCTACGTCGAGTACTCCGGCGATGCCCGTGCCGCATAACCGACGGGTTCTTTGGGCGGCCCTTTTCATTACGGCCATATCCTTCCTAATTTACTGGGACGTGCTTTGGCCCGCCGACCCTAGCCTGCGCTACCCATGGTCCTATGACTCATGGGGCCACCTCATAAAGGCCGAGTACCTCCAGGAGCAGATAGCTACAGGCACCTGGTACCCGGACATCTTCCCCCAGTGGTACAACGGCCAGCAGATGCTCCGGTACTACGCTCCGCTGCCGTACTACGCGCTGGTTGGCCTGCTTCCCGCGGCCGGCGACGTATTCGTTGCAGCCAACTGGTTCCTGTTCATCGCGGCGTTGTTCGGTGGGCTTTCCATGCTGCTTTACGCCCGGCGATATGGGCCGACCTTCGCCATGTTCGGCGGAGTGTTGCTGGTGCTGATGCCGGACAACATCCGAGTGGCCTTTGCGGAGGGCAACCTTCCCAGGGTATTCGCCGCCGCGCTGCTGCCGGCAGCTTTCTTCTGCCTGTTAAACGTGCTCACGGCGGACAGGCGCAGAGGCTACTGGTTCGCCGGGCTTGCCGGCATGACCGCCCTCGTCGTTCTGTCCCATGCCATGATGGGGGCCATATTCGCGGCATGCTTCTCCCTGTTCGTGGTGGTCTATTGGCTCACGGGCAAGGCAAATTCTCGGTACGTGCTGCAGGGGCTTCTCGGCATATTTACGGGTGTTCTGCTGTCGTCATGGTGGCTTCTTCCCAGCCTGACTGGCGGGATTACCGAGCTAAACGTAGAGGCTGCCACGGAGGCCCTGGCCAAATTCCCCTGGAACGTGGCCTTTAACCCCTCCGTGAGGCAGTACGACAAAGAGGCGCTTTATGTCGGCCTGACATTCCTGCTGACGCTATCGTTGGGCTGGGTCTACTGGAAACACCTGGATGGCGTCATGCGGGCCATGCTTATCGTCGGCGTCGTCACATTGACCATAAGCTCGACCTTGGTCAGTGGCCTGTATAGTGCGCTGCCTCTCAGCCATCTGTTCTGGCCTTTGCGGTTCATGACCTTCTCGGGATTCCTGCTGGTGCTGCTCACCGTGGCCCTTATTTCCACTACTTGGGGATTGAGCGGCCGGGGCAGGCGCAGCTTCGGTAGGTTCGCGGCGGTGGGCATCGTCGCCTTGATGTTATTGGACTTTTGGCAGTCCGCGTCGCTGGTGGTCACCGCCCCCGCCCCTGAAGAGATTACCCATGTTGCCGAACTCCTGGAAGGCTCATCGGGATGGCGGGTAGCCACAGCCGACCTCAGCCTGCTGGGCTCGTCTCCCTCATACCTCTTTAGCACAGGGACCGGCAGGGAGCAAGTTTTTGGCTGGGCCTATCAGGGCGCCGCGACAGCGCCTCTCCTCGCGTCCATTAACCAGGCCATCGAGAAGGGCTTCGCAGCTTACGCCCTGGACCGACTCGACAGGTTGGGCTCCGATGATATCGTCGTTCTAAAGACCACTTCGGAGTCCCGATATCACGTTTCAGAGGAGTTTCGAGAGGCTCTGCCGGATGCGGGTTATGAGCTCACGTACCGCGGCCGGCGGCTGGAGCTCTACCAGCGCCAGGGCGGCCCCCGAGCCTATCGAGTGGACACCAGGGTATTTGCCGTCGGCAGTGGCGCGCAGAATGTATCACTGGTTTTCCCGGAGATATTAGTGGGCAGCGATACCGCGCTGGACAGCTACAGCGTTGAGTTTCTGTCGCAGTTCGACACCCTGATATTGGCGGGCTTCAACTGGCGAAGCAGAGGCGTCGCCGAGGATATGGTCAGACAGCTTGCCGCCGGCGGCCAACGAATTGTAATCGACCTTACAGGGACCCCGCCGGACCTTCTGGTCAGAATTCCACGGTTTCTGGACGTGTACGGTGAGCGCATCCTCCTCTATGACCCGCCGCGTTTGGACTCGGTTTATGACCTGGGAGGTCAGGGACGAGGCGCGTTGCTTCAGCCCTTCGACTCCGAGATTCGCCCCTGGCAGGCCTATGTGCCTCAAGGGCTGGACCACAAGTCCGTAACCTTCGACTTTCAAGGGGCGCAGGCCGTGGCCGTGGGCACTAAGGACGTAGGACAGGGCAGCGTGACGTTCCTGGGGCTGAACCTTATGTTCCATTCGGTGCTGACTGGGGACCCTGTCGCCATCGACGTATTGGAGCGGGAGTTGGGAGTCAAGGCACACCGCAGGCCCGACTTCGGCGTGGTGTCTCTGGACGACTATCGCGCTGGACAGAGCGGGTATCGCTTCTCCATGGACATCCCGGAAGACGGGCTGTACCTGCTGCCCATCGCGCGACACACGGGCACCGCCCTTTTCGCGAACGGCAACCGGATTCCCACGCTAACAGTGGATACGCTGATGCTGGCTGAGCTTCCTCGTGGCCGGCTGGATGTGGAGGTCCGCTCACTCAAAACCCCGGTTTACGCCGCCGGGATGGCTACCACCCTGGTGGGCGCCCTCATAACTCTGATGATGCTGCTGCCGGGTGTGAATTTTTCCAGGAATGCGTTTACCTTTATGAGAAGTGTGGTGCTAAGGAGTGTGCGAAGAGGCGCCCGCACAGCGGCGTCTGGGTCGTAAATCTGGGAAACGTTGGCGTTTTAGCTGTAAGCTGCCCGCTTTCGTAAGGGCCTTCCGTAAAAGCAAGGTTGTTTTCAATGGCAATTAAAAGCGCGGTTGCCGCCGCGTGCGTGGCTCTTCTGCTGGCGCTCCTCCCGCCGGTGGGCGTCGCCTATGGTGATGAGCCCGCCGAGGACGATTTTGACGGCGGCGCCTATAACGGAGGGACGGGCTGGTCCGGCGGATGGCAAACGGTTGGCGACGTTGATATTGTCAATGACGGCTCCGTAGACGTGGGATCCTGGCATATGCGAATGAAGCACGGCAATGGCATCGCGTACCGCGACGTGGACTTAAGCGGCCTGACGGAGCTAGAGCTGACCGTGTGGGCAAAGTCCGGGTCCTTCGAGAGCGGCGAGTACGTAATTCTGCTGGTGGGGCCGCCCGACAACCTGGTAGAGGTGAACCGTTGGGTCGCCGATGCCGAGGGAGAGGGCGAGACCGATGCCGACGGTGAGTATCATCCCATCGCCATCGATCTGGAGGCCATAGATACCAGCGGACCCATTCGAATTCAGTTCGAGTCACATTTGAATGACGAGGACGATCTTTTTTATATCGACTCGGTGGTAGTCGTGGACGGACAAGCATCGGTGGAGGAGCCGGTTTCTACAACGCCCAGCACCTCGAACGCATTTGTCGTTCTGGACAGCGAGTTCGCCGACTGGTCAGGCAAGGCCAACATATCGGACGCAGTGGGTGACGCCGACAAGGACCGTGGGGACATTGTTGCCTTTTACTGGGGTGATAATCCCGATGACGATAGGGTCTACTGGATGGTTGAGCGGGTCCCTGGCCAGAAAAAGCTGGCGAGGTACTCACTGCACCTGGACATGAACAATGACGGCGATTTCCAGGACTCCGTCGACCGAATCGTGGAGGTGAAATACAGGCCCCGGAAGAACAATTCAAAGGTCGATGTGCGGGTGCGCCGGGCCGACAACCACCAGAAAATAGCCGAGTACAAGAAAAACGATTGGGGCGAGTCCAAGGAGGAGGGAGGCTCACGTGTGGAGTTCGGTGTTCCCATGACTGACCTGGGATTTTCATTTGGCTCAGCATTTCGCATGTACGTGGAAAGCAACTGGGACGACCGTGCACCCGATTCGGGAGACATCCAGTGGTCGCCTATGCCGATTCTGGGCATGATCGGCATGGCTGCGCTGCTCCTGGGTGGCGGCGGAGCCGTCTGGTGGTTCAAGCTACGCCGCTACGATGGTGTGGGGGTGCCGCAGACATGACGTGGGCGCTCGCCGCAACCCTGATCCTCGCCTGGGCGCTGGCCGTTTTCTTCTTTCGGGCCAACCGGGTGTGGTTGCCGTATTACCTGCTGGGCTCCGTAGGGCTGGCCTTCATCGTCATATTCGTGGGCAGGGCCACGCCGGTGCAGGGCTTCATGGAAACGGGTGTGTCGCTGGCGACTTTTGGTGTTGCCAACGCCATTGGCATACCGGCCCGTATATTCGAAAACGATGCCAACTCCCTCATGATATTCGTCATCGGCCAGCTGGTAGGCAACGACCAGGGCTGGACCATGGTCCGAATAACCATCGAATGCTCCAGCCTGCTGGAGACCGGCGTCATCAGCGGAATGGTGGGGTTCTACCCCGGCTGGACGATAAGGCGAAGGATCGGCCTGGTGCTGCTGGGAACGGCGGCCACGTACCTGGCCAACATCGTCCGCATGACGGTTATCATCGGAACGCTGCACCTCTTCGGCAAGGACTCGCTCTTCGTCGCACACACAATCGTGGGAAGAGCCGTCTTCTTTGTTCTGATCATAGCCATATTCTGGTACATCATCACGCTGCCCACAATGCGGTCGGTGTTTAGCAAGCTGCAACGGGATTTGGCAACATGACCGGCAATCTGCTCGGATTTTTCATCTTCTGGGGCATCTGGCTCCTCGTCCCGCTGATGATCGACGGCACCACCGCAATAAGCTACTTCATTGGCGCCTGGAAGTACGAGCGGAGTCACCGGCGTAAACGCGCCGCCTTTCAACTGGAGTCGTTCCCAAGCGTGGCGGTAATAGTGCCGGTATTCAACGGCGAGTCTTATCTTGCTAACTGCCTGGCGTCTCTGAGAGCGCAAACGTACCCGCTGGATAAGCTGCATGTGGTGGTGGTGGACAACCACAGCACCGATGCCACTCGGGAGGTCTTTCACGTCGAACAAGCCAAGCCTTTCGATGGCCGAATGGAGCTGATTTCGTTGGCCTTTCGGGGCAAGGCATGGGCCTTGAACGCCGGCATATACATGGCCGACTCGGACTTCGTCTGTAACGTGGACTCAGACACTCTGCTGCGTGAAGACGCCATTTACAACATGGTGCGCGCATTCGTCATGGACCCCAAGCTGGCCGCTGCCACGGGCACCGTGGAGGTCATGCGGCCGGCGCGCGATGATATTCACCCGCTGCGCAAGGCCATGGCGGAAGCGGAGTTCGTGGAATATCACGTGGCGTTTCGCATCGGCAGGCAGTTCCAGAGCGTTACCAAGAGCCTTTTTACGCTGGCCGGGGCGTTCTCGTTCTTCCGCAAGGAGGTCCTGCTGCAGACCTCGCTGTACAGCAACACAACCGTGGCAGAGGATACAAACCTCACCTTCGAGGTCTATCAGAACTTCCCCGGCATGCATGTCCTGACCGTTGCCGAGGCGGTGGCATACGTGGAGCCTGCGCCGGACCTGGCCTCGCTCTACTCGCAAAGGGTGCGCTGGCAGCGAGGGGAGCTGGAGGTCATGTCGCTTTACCCTCAGTACCTCCGTAGGAACCCGTTCAAACTAAGCGGCGTGAGCACCGTTAAGTCGCTGCTCATCGATCACACCCTGGCGTTTCCCAGGGTCGTGTGGACGTTCCTTTTCCCGATGATGTTCTTCATGGGCTACCCTCTGAGTCTGGTGTTTTCCGCCATGGTGGCCATGTATGTGGCCTACGTGGCCATAGACGCCCTGTACATGATCGTTGGCTTCGTATTGTCGGAGGGCGAGTCCAGGCGGCGCATGCGGGGTGCCTGGTGGGTGTTTGCCATCCTGCCAATATTCAGGTACATGACGTTCTGGTTCCGGTTTGGAGGCTTCCTGGAGGTGTTGATGGAGCCTCCCCAGTGGCGAGTCCGCAATCCCTGGATGCAGACGCTGGAGGGGCTGCTGCAGTTGAGGGGCAGCGTCTTCGCCCTGTTCACCCATCTCTCGCACACCAGGCTGGTGGCGACGCTCACCCATATGCTGAAAGGCGGTTAAGCCCTTGACCCGGCGCGGGCCAGCACTGCATGGCTAACCTCACTCCAAAATCGGCACCGACCGCGATTCCGCTGTTCCACCCGGACTTGAAAATGGCCATGCGCCATGTGGCATTAGGGTTTCAGACAGCCGTCAACAGCAACTGGCATTTCGCGGTGTTCCTCCTGGCAAACGTTCTCACAGGTTTTGGGTTCATGCTGTTTCGGGCGAGCGGCAGCCCCCAAAGCTGGGGCCTGGTTCCAGCCGATTCCACGTGGACAACGCTTGTCTACGCACGAAATTTCGCCGACACGCTGACCTTCTCATATAACCCCGGCGACGCTGCCACGGGAATGACTAGCCCGCTCTGGGTTATTCTGCTAGGAACGACGTCCCGGCTATTTTCAGTCATGGGCATGGGGTTGCCGCAACTCGCCCAGCTCGGCGGAATGTTGATGGCATTCGCCGCAAGCTCCTTCGGCTACCTGCTTGTCAGGCACCTTACGGGGCTCAAGTGGTTCGGAGTATTGGCGGGGCTGTTGATTGCGCTGGAACCCACATTTGGGTTCAGCAAGGTCGCCGGCTCCGAGGTGGCGATGTTCTCCGCCCTGGTCATGGGCTTCGCCTGGGCGCTGATGACTCGGAGAATGACTGTCGCCAGCCTTCTTCTGGCGTTGGCGGTCCTTGCCCGGCCGGAGGGCATACTTCTGGCCGCTCTGGGCTTGATGGCCCTTGTGTCCAAGCTCCTCTGGGAAAAGGGAGAGGGAGAGTCCTTGAATTCCGACGAGATTCAGGACCTGGCCCTGTTCCTGGCCCCGACAGCGCTGGCGTTGATAGCATGGGGAGGGTACAACCAGGTCACGACGGGGAGATTATTGCCCAGCGCGTTCTACGTCGTGTTTCAGCAGCCCCAACTGCTGGACGCCGCCAACCTCGGCGCGGTCTGGAACGGGTACTTGAAGGAAACGAGCTTCTTTAATGGGTTCCAGGTGGCCATCTCCGTGAGCATCATGGTCGCCGGAGTCTATTACTTGATAAGGCATGGTGGGGTCCACGGCGCGCCGCTGGTCTTTTTCCCGCCGGCGTTGATTTACGTTGTCTCTATCCTGGTGCCGTTCCCTCAGGCGCAGTGGACGTACGAAAGCCGGCAGCACCTGGACGCTATCTTGCCGATTCTGTTGGTGTTACTCGTGCTGGGAGTCGCCTGGGTTTGGGACGCTTCCGTAGCTTACATCGAGGGGCAAGAGCGATTGGATTCCCAGATGAGAGGGCATCTCCAATTTACTCTGGCGCTGGCCGTTGTGTTTCTGCTGGGGGTGCCGCTGGCCGGAGCGCCGTACCTGTGGTCTCAGCTGATGCCTGAGTACTCCCGGAACGTTCGCAACGTGGCCGAAGTGACCATTCCGATGGCGCAGTGGCTAAACACAGAGGTCGGCGCCGAAGCACGGATTGCCACTCTGTCGCCCGGAGCCATGCGCTACTTCTCCGGGCGCGACCTAACGGATGCCACGGGCCTGAACAACGCTGAAGCCATTGGCGAGCCGGTGTTCGAATATGTGCCGGCGTCAGGCGCAGATTACGTTGTGGCCTATGACAATCTGTACATCCGAAGCTGGCCGGGGTATGAGGAGGTGGCGTCCGTAGCCACTCAGGATAACAGCATTCTGGAGGGCAGCCGTCTGGTGACCTATCGCGTTGGATCAAGCGCCCAGGAAGCGGACAAAAACCAGGTCCAGGCGTTCATCCCTTCCGGCTTGACGCTGATCGACTCCCTTGACGTCGGCGACATCGACGACGAGGCGGCCCATTCCTGGGAGGCCGAACCACTTACCGACACGCAGCGTCGCACCTATCGGGCCGGGCCCGACGCCGTGGTGGCCGACGATGCTCACGTTACATCAGGCTACGAGAGCTTCAGGGTACGGTCGGTCCCGGGAAAGGACCTCACCATCGTGAAGAGGTATGATGCCGCTGTTCGAGGCGCCGTTCGGGTAATTGCCAACGGCCAGGTTGTCGGTCTATGGCGCTTCCCTCCCAGGCGGTACTTCTTTGGAGAGGACCAGTTCGTCGTTCCCGGCCGGTTCATCGGAGGCGGTACCACGCTGCTGCGCTTCGAAAACATTCCTGGCGATGGCGACGCTGCCGTGAACAACATTGCGAGCTATTATTACTGGCTCTACGTACCCAACAGCGGGGCGTCGGATACTCCGTAGACTCCTCTCCGAAGCTTCGGTTCGATCATGTCCATTGGCCTGTGAGCGCGTTACCATTCATTGCAACGGCCCCTGTCACTATTCATGCCGTAGTTCGGGGGCTGGGGTTAGTCCGAATTCTTGTTCTTTTTAGAAAAATATACCTGTAATGCCTTTATGGGTCGGTGTTTCAGGTATAGAATGGCCTGAATCGGGAGCTATGCGTCCTCTATCGATTTTGACCAATAACAACTGCATAGACGGCTGGCTGGTCTCGAATAGAACTATGTGAAACTTGACACAATAGAATTCCTACCACTACAATTTGACCTTAGTGGTAGAGTGCCCGTTGTCGGCTTGAGATGAAGGTGGTGCGAGGCGGAATGTTATTCAATGTGTCGCAGCTGCTGAAGGAGCCAACGGGCTTCGCCAGGGCGTACACGGATGATGAGGTCCGACCGCTAAATGAAGCCGGGCATGAGGTCCGTATCGTAGGCGAAGTCCAGATGCTCAGGACGGACAAGGGCATATGGGTTGAGGCGAAGCTAATCGGCGGAATGACCTGCTCGTGCAGCCTCTGCCTGATGGAGTTTGACCAGCCAATAGAGGTTCACATACAGGAGGAGTTCTTGCCCCAGGTTGACATCAACACAGGGGCGAGGGTAAACCACGCAGGCGAACAGGACGAGGACTTTTACATAAGCCGAAACCATATACTGGACCTTACGGACGCCGCCAGGCAGTACTTCGACATCAATGCACCCATGAGACCCGTCTGCACCGAGCAGTGCAAAGGCATATGCCTGGTCTGCGGCGTCAATCGTAACGAGGGGGAATGCGCCTGCCAGGAGAATCAAATAGATCCCAGATGGAGCGCATTGGTGGGTCTTACAGCGGCCCGAACACCGGATGCCAACTGAATGCAACCCGGCCGCGATGAGATGATGTCAGTGGGCTGGCCAACTACCAAACCACTCGGTCGGTAGCCGGATAGAAGCAAAGTAAGTTAAGGTAAAAACATGCCACCGCTTCCAAAGAAAAAACACTCCAAAAAGCGCAAGGGCGGACGGACTGCCCACTTCGGCTTGAAGGCCGCTACTTTGGCCGAGTGTCCTCAGTGCCACAGCACGCGGTTGCCCCATAGAGTTTGCCCCTCATGCGGTTACTACAACGGCAGAGAGGTCGTGTTGACAGAGGCTGCCGAACAGTAATCGATTTTTACTTCAGTCGTTCACAAACGGGGGTTTGTAATCAGATGACACTAAGCTTCATGTCGCCCACGCGAGGTCCGGAGGTCGGCTACCTCTTCCCGGGCCAGGGAGCACAAGCCGTTGGCATGGGCCGACAGCTTTTCAACGAGTCCTCAGCGGCGCGAGAAGTATTCCAGCAGGTTGATGAGTCCCTGGGCCGCGGCCTGACGGACATCATGTTCAACGGGCCGGAGGAGACGCTTCGGCAGACAGTAAACGCCCAGCCGGCAATTATGGCCGTAAGCCTGGCCTGCATCAAGGCTATGGAGGAAAAGCTGGGTCCCGATGCCATGCCTCGGCCGGTCGTTACAGCCGGGCACAGCCTGGGCGAGTACACTGCGCTGGCCGTCGCGGGCGTATTGGAGGTCGGCGACACGGCCAAGCTGGTGCAACGCCGGGGCGAGCTCATGCAGGAAGCCTGCGATAAAAACCCCGGCACCATGGCGGCCATCCTGGGCCTGGACGAGATGACCCTGGAAGAGATCGCACGGGAGACCGGCACGTACGTATCGAACATCAATACGGCGGAGCAGATCGTCATTAGCGGCGACAACATCGCGGTGGCCAGGGCGTGCGACCTCGCCACTGCCCGTGGCGCCAGGAAGGCCATTCCCCTGCGGGTAGGCGGCGCCTTCCACTCAGGTCTGATGGCGCCCGCAAAAGTCGGCCTGTTGGACGCCATAGATAAGATAGAGTTCCATGAGCCTGAGATACCCATAATAGGGAACTGCACGGGCGAGCCCCTCACAACGGCGGAGAGCGTGAAGCAGGAGCTGGTGTCACAGGTGTGCAGTTGCGTGCAGTGGAAACGTTCTATAGACTATATGGTGGGTTCGGGCGTTCAGAGCTTCATAGAGGTGGGCCCCGGCAAGACATTGTCCGGTATGGTGAAGCGCATCTCCAGGGAAGCCGATATAAAGAGCGTCGGCGACATAGAATCGATATTGAGTTTGAGCAGGAACTAGTTTGTGGTAAATTCGCTAGAGGTCCGGCCTGAAAATCCAAAGGTCGGAAAGGTCAACGCGTCTGCACGGCACCGCTCCCGCGTAGTGGCGATGCAAGTGCTGTATGAGATGGACTCCGTGGGGCACAACACCTCGGAGATTTTCGACAGGCACATCGATGAGATGGACCTGCCGCGCCCGGTCGAAGAATTCGCCCGCAGCCTGATGCTTGGCATTCTCGAAAACTGGGAAGAGATCAACCGTACGATTGGCTTCTTTGCCCCTAGCTGGCCCCTCAACCAGATGGCGGTTGTGGACAGGAATATCCTTCGCGTCGCCGTTTACGAACTGCTTCTGGACGATGCTACCCCTCCCAAAGTTGTCATAAACGAGGCGGTGGAGATGGCCAAGAGCTTCGGTTCGGACACCTCCCACAAATTCGTCAACGGTGTGTTGGGCTCCGTTATGGAGATAACAGCAAAAGCCTAGACGACCCTTCTCCCATTTTCTTATAATGCGCCCGTAAGTTTTCGGTAGAACTTATTGGAAGCGGCTTGGATATTTTCAACATCGAATACTTGTCGGATCTACTGGAGGTAACAAATTGACTACTTTGATGGAACGCGTACAGGACGTAGTTGCAGATAAGCTCGGCGTCGACAAGGGCGACGTTGTCTTGGATGCGTCTTTTACGGACGACCTGAACGCAGACTCCCTCGACCTGGTGGAGCTCATCATGGCTTTTGAAGAGGAGTTCAGCACACCCGACAACGCCGTGGAGATCACCGACGACGACGCAGAGGGCATCACCACGGTCCAAAAGGCTATCGACTTTCTACAGAACAACGGAGTCAAGGACGAGTAACGCTCCGCCGTAAAACGAATAGGTTCAGCCGTTCACATGGGCGGGTCGAATGCGACCCGCCCATGTGTCGTTCTAGGATTCTTCGGCAGCCTGCTTGCCGGTGGACGGCATGAAAAGGGATGCCACAAATCCCAGCAGGAAGAGCGACGACGCCAGGTAAAAGGCAGGTGTCCAGCCGAATCTCCCTATCAACCAGCCGGCAATAACAGCCGTCGCGGCGCCAAAGAAGGCGTTGCTTCCCCACATAAGACCTATGAAGGTTCCCTCCAGCCGTTTGCCTTCTGCTATATCGATGGCGGCGGCCTGAGTCAGCGAATTTACCGTGAAGTAAAAAAGACCAAACAGCGCGATGGCCAGCGTTATCACGATGCTCCCAGACCCCAGCACCATGACGATGGGCAAAACTGTGGAGGTTCCCATAATGAATACGATTATAGGCTTGCGTCCTATGCGGTCGGAGAGTGCGCCGAGCAGTGGCCCGGCGATTATACCCGGAGCGGCCAGCAGGGCTACGTGGAAGGCCATTTCCAGGTTGCTCTTGCCTAGCTCTTGCGAGAGGTAAAGGGGTATAACCCAAATTAGCGATGCGTCTCCCATGCCGCGCAGTGCGGAAACGGTAAATACCGAACCCATACCCGAGCCGCGTAAGGCGTTGCGCGCAATTAGGAGCTGGGCTCGCAGCTTCTCTCCAATGGCTGCCTGCTCTGGTTTGGCGCCTCCCACATTCCAGAGGAACACTACAATCAGCGCGGAGACACCCAGCATTACCGGGGAGCCGCCGCCGGCTATCCAGCGCCACCCGGTGTAGGCAAGCAGCCAACCTACCAGGAGTGGTCCTATGGCGTCCCCGATATTCCCGGTTGCCCTGTGCAGAGATATGAAAAGGCCCTTCTGCCCCGCGTACCGTTCGGCCAGCAGGCCAAGCGCCGGAGGGTGCCACAGCGCGCTGCCCGCCGACGCCAGGGCCAGCGCGATAAGAATCAATGTATATGTGGGCGCGATGGCAACCAGAAAGTAGCCCACCGAAATCAAGGCAAAGCTGAAAGCGAGGATCTGCCCTCTACGGTGGGCCAGCACGTCTACGAAAAGGCCGCTGGCCATACCGACAACTCCACTGACTAGCTGCCGCACGCCGTCCAGCAGTCCGGCCTGTATAGGGACCAGTCCCAGGGCAACGTAGATTGAAGGTATGAGTACCTGAATGCTGCGGCCGTAGATGTGCTCCAGGGTGTGGGCGCCGATAACGCTGGCGGCCATGGCTCTGTCTGATATCCGCGACGGGTCTCGGCTTACCTCTGCTGTTTCAGTCAGCTCCGCCATTAGTCTGATTTCACCTGTGTACGAGATAATGACCAGCGAGACGGCCGTCCCGTAAGTATCCGGGCAACGGGCCAATCTGCCGGCCGAAGGAAATTGTACACGACCGGGCGTTCAGGGGTTGCCCTGTGCGGCGGGTGAACATGAGCAGACGGCTTGTGACGCGAGAATGCGCCGGTGAATTTGCGAGCTTCGGCCTTTCCCCTGGCTGGTTTGGCAGTATAATTGCTGCCGTCGTTCAACTAATCGGCACGCCCGCGCCAAGGTCATTTTCGGACCGCGGGCCGTCAGGCCGGGAAGGGACCTGGCAGGAAGGAATCAGGCATGAAAGCAGCCGTGTACAAAGGGGAGCAACGCCTGGAGGTTGAGGAGGTGCCCACGCCTACCGCGGGACCGGGCCAGGTGCTGATAAAGGTCAGGTACTGCGCCATCTGCGGCACCGATGTCCACGCCTTCATGTACGACGTGGCGCCTCCCGGTACCGTCATGGGCCACGAGTATTGCGGCACCGTCACGGAAGTCGGCGACGGCGTCGACCGCTGGAAGGTGGGGGACCGTGTCGTGGGAGGCGGAGGCAGTCCTCCTCCAGGCATGCTGACGGGCACCCGGGCGCACCCGCGTTTCAACTACAGGACCATGGGATTTCCTGAAAACGGCCGGTTAAGGGCCTACGCCGAGTACGTTCTGCTTGAGGACTGGGAGCCGGTGCCTATCCCAGACGGCGTGTCGGACGAGGAGGCCGCCCTGTGCGAGCCCTGCGCCGTCACCGTGCACGCCGTGCGCCTGTCCGACATCAAGCTAGGCGACTCTGTGCTCGTTATGGGCGCGGGGCCAATCGGCCTGCTGTGCCTGCAGACGGCGAGAGCCGCGGGCGCCACCTCGGTCTACGTATCGGAGCCCGCCCCCGCTCGAGCAGAGGCTGCCCGCAGGCTGGGCGCCGATGCCGTCTTTGACCCCCTCACCGAGGACCTGGAGGAGCGCGTCGTGGAGCTGACGGGCGGCCTCGGACCGAAGATCGTCTTCGAGTGCGCCGCGGTCCCATCGCCGTCTACACTGGACCAGGCGTTGAACATAGTAGCCAGGGATGGTCAGGTAGTGCTGGTTGCCATAGCGTGGGAGCCTACGCCGCTGCTGACACCGGACTGGATGGCCAAGGAGGTCAAGGTGCAGGCGTCGTTCGGCACGCTGCCCGAGGACTGGCGTATCGCCCTGGATCTCATAAGGTCAGGCAAGGTGTCTGTGGAACACATGCTGTCCGACGCCAACTTCCTGCCGCTGGACGATATTCAAGGGGCCTTCGAGTCGCTTATGAAGCCCTCGACCCAGCTGCAGATGGTGGTCCGGCTCTAGCGGTCGTCGGCCCTACTGCGCCGCACGGCCACTACGCAAGGCGGAGATGGTTTCCTTGTAGTAGGTGCGGAAAATCGTGCCGTTTTCCGACGCGACGCGTTTGAGCTCGCGCACGCGAACGACATCTTCCATCGCCTCGCGAATCTCTGGGGCGATGGTCCAGCCGGCCTTGTACGCAACCCGGCCTGTGTGGTCGATGATCCAGCTCATATTGGGGATGCCGCCATAATCCCGGTGCACGTCGCCGTCCAACCCGTCCACGAGAATCTTGCGAGGCGTTCCGTGTTTGTCCCTCATGGCGCGTGCATGCTGGACCTTTTGCTCGTGGGACTTGTGCTCCGGATATTCGGGGTTGTCGTCCGGGTGGGCCTCCCGGACGTACACAAATATGAAATGCGCCTGGTCCTGGAAATCCCGGGCCATCTGGTCCATAAGCGGAAACTCCGCCTGGCACGGCGGTCAGGTTATGGAGCCAAACTCGATCATCACCGGCTTGCCCCGCAGCTTGGACAGCGTTACCTCTTCGCCGTCTACGGTCGCCAGTGTGAAGTCGGGCGGCTGTTCCCCTGCGTGGGTCGTGGTCCTAAAGTAGTCGAAGTGCGCATTGGAAGGCTTCCAAACGTCGAAGTTGTACTCCCGGCCCAGGAAATCAGACATTTTTCCCTCCGATCTTTGTTTATCTAATCGAATCCCTGTTCGAATCAAGGTAAGACTGCAATAGGATTGCCGCTGCGGCTGCGTCGATCTTCCCTTTGTTTTCAGAAGGCCGGACGCCTGACTGGCGCAACATGCGCTCTGCCTGGACCGACGATAGCCTCTCATCTACTCGCTGAATCGGCAGGTCTGTCCGCTGCGCCAGCTTGTCAACGTAGTCCATCGTGATACGCGCCTGCGGTCCGACGCGTCCCGACATCAGATAAGGTATGCCCACAATGATCTCGGCAACGTCGTTCTCCTCAGCTATGCGGAGAATCTCCTCCAGCGACCTGTCCTTGGCCTGCCGCTCTATCGTGGTCAATGGCGAGGCCAGTATGCCGTCGGGGTCGCTCATGGCAACGCCGATACGACGGTCGCCTACGTCCAGGGCCAGCAGCCGCATCAGCTGGTCTTCTGGCGGACCAGCTCCACCGCGCCGTTGATTGCCTCGTCCAGCTTGTCGGGTTGGCGGCCTCCCGCCTGGGCCATTTTCGCGCTGCCGCCGCCGCCGCCGCCGATGACCCTGCCCAGCTCTTTGGCGTACTCACGGGCGTCGGCGCCGTTCTCGACCAGGTCCGCCGTGATGCCCACGTTGATCGTCGGCCTGTCGTTAATCAGCGCGCCCAGCACAACGATGCCGCTGCCCAGCTTGTCCCTCAGCCAGTCGCTGACCTCGCGCAGGGAGTCGGCGTTGGAGGCCTCGGTCCTGGCCGCCAGCACTGTAATTCCATTGACCTCTCGCTTGCTATTCAGTAAACCGGCCGCGGCCTGCAAGGAGCTCTGCCGCTCCAGCGAGCCCATCTGTTGGCGAAGCGCCTCCACCTCGTCCAGCAGCCCCTGGACCCGCGTCTCAAGTTCGGACTGCGGCGTCTGAAGCAACTGGGCAAGCCGCTCCTCCCTGTGGAATCGCTCCCAGACCATGCGCTCCGCCGCCCGGCCGGTGACCGCTTCCAGCCGACGCATGCCCGCGCCGATGCTGGCCTCGCTCAGGATGTACACGCTGCCCACCTCGCCGGTGTGGCCCACGTGGGTCCCGCCGCACACCTCGAAGCTGAAGGTCTCGCCGTTGGCTATCTCCACCAGGCGCACTCGCTCCCCGTACTTGTCCCCGAAGAAGGCCAGGGCCCCGCGCTCGATGGCCGACGTGTAGGTATCCTCGTCCTTGATCACGCGGGCGTTCTGCCGGACCCTCTCGTTGACCAGCCACTGTACCTGCCGCATCTCGTCGTCGGTGACCGCCTGCATGTGGCTGAAGTCGAAACGCAGCCTGTCCGGCGCCACCAGCGAGCCGGCCTGCCGTACATGCGGCCCCAGAACCTGGCGCAGCGCCGCGTGCAGCAGGTGAGTGGCCGTGTGGTTGCGGGCAGTGTCCTCCCGCCGCACGGTGTCGACGTACGTATCCACCGAGTCGCCCATCGCCACCGAGCCCTGCGTGACCTTGCCGAAGTGGACTATCATGTCGGGCATTACAGCCTGGGTATCGTGTACCTCTATCTTGCCGTTGGCGCTGACGATCTCGCCCGCGTCGCCCACCTGACCGCCGCCCTCGGCGTAAAAGGGCGTGTCCAGCAACACGACCTCCACGTCCTGGCCCTCGGTTACTTCGTTGACGGCCTCGTCGTTGGCGAGAAGTCCGATGACAGGCGAGGTGCCCGTAAGCTGCTCGTAGCCCTGGAAACGCGTCGCCCCCACCCCTAGGCTCTCGTACACGCGTATCTTGGCGCGGTCCCCCCCGCCGAACTGGGCTGAGGCGCGGCCCCTCTCCCTCTGGGCTGCCATCTCCTTCCGGAAGCCGTCCATATCCACGGCCACGCCCTGCTCCTCGGCGATCTCCTGGGTCATCTCCACCGGGAAGCCGTATGTGTCCCAGAGGCGGAACATGACCTCGCCTGAAAGGGTGCTGGCCCCGGCCAGCGCCTCGGTCAGCAGGTTATAGCCGTTCTGGAAGGCCTGCTGGAACCGCTCCTCCTCCAGCTTAATCACCGTGAGAATGAACTCCTGGTTGTTTCGGAGCTCCGGGAACACGCCGCCCATCTTATCGATGGTCGCCTGGACTAACTCGCCCAGGAACGGCCCGTCCAGGCCCAGCTTTCTCGCGTGTCGTATGGCCCTGCGTATCACCCTGCGCAGGACGTATCCCCTGCCCTCGTTGCCGGGAATGACACCGTCCGCGATCAGGAACGTGGAGCTGCGTCCGTGCTCGGCCATTGTGGCGATGGCGTAACGGGTGTCGCGGTCGGAGCCCCACTTCTTGCCGGTCAGCTCCTCCGCCTTCTTAATCATGGGCTGGAACAGGTCTGTTTCGTAGATGGTGCTGACGCCCTGCAGGATCACCACAGTCCGCTCAAGGCCCAGGCCGGTGTCGACGCCGGGTGCCGGCAGAGGCGTTCGTGAGCCGTCCAGGTTATGGTAGAACTGCATGAACACCAGGTTCCACAGCTCCACGAACCTGTCGCAGACCTCTCCCTGTTCATTCATGATGTGTTCGCAGTTGGGGCCGCAGTCGGACTCGGCACATCCTCTGTCGTCGCCGAAGTCGTAGAACAGCTCGGTGTTCGGTCCGCAAGGCCCCTCGTTCCCGGCCGGACCCCACCAGTTATGCTCGTCGCCGAAACGGAAGATTCTGTCTTTCGGTATCCCAGCCTGCAGCCATAGCGCCTCGGCCTCGTCATCGCTCTCGTGCACGGCGATGCTGAACTTCTCCTTTGGCAGGCCAAGGCGAGTGTCCAGAAACTCCAGGGCGAACTTTATTGCGTCCTCCTTGAAGTAGTCTCCGAAGCTAAAGTTGCCCATCATCTCAAATAGCGTCAGGTGGGTGGCGTCTCCCACCTCGTCTATGTCCGGTGTGCGGAAGGACTTTTGGGAGGACGTAAGCCTTACGTTTGGGGGCTCGGCCTCGCCTGCGAAGAACGCCTTGAAGGGCACCATGCCCGCGTTGGTTAGGAGCAGCGTCGGATCGCCCACGGGTATCAGCGAGCCGCTGGCCATGCGCAGGTGGCCCTTGCTCTCGAAGTAGCTGAGGAACGCCTCTCGGATCTCTTCACTGGTCATCATGCTTGCCATATGCAGGTGTATCCTATGCAGGTTACGGTGTCGATTTCGGGTAAATGTCGCCTGGATCAGCGGGGAATAATCCGGATTTTCGGGAACCTGAAATCAAGGCAGCGCGGATGCTTTTAGAATCTGATTTTAGGTGACTATTTCGCGGGGTGTCAACGAACTCTTGCCTGACCTTTGCCGTGGGATATAATGGCTGCGATTTCCGGAGGAGAAGCGTGACGGTCTCTGCACACGTTGGACCATATCCCAGCCGCGTTGAGCTGCTGCTTCGGGCGATGCCGATGGTGGTAGCTGTCGCGCTGGTCATGGCGTTAGTTACGGTCGGCCTGGACCTTCCGGCGCTGAAGACGGCGGCGCTCTGGGCCGCAAGCTGGACCGGGCTGGCGCTAACGGCGCTGGGCGTGCAGGCCACGGTGGATGGCACAGTCGTGGCGTCTGAGACCTTCGCCGTGAACGTCGTTGCGGAGTGTCTTGCATTGGGGCCGATGCTGCTGTATGCCGGGGCAGTCCTGGCATATCCCAGAGGCCTGCGCTCCAAGGCACTGGGCCTGTTGGTGGGAATTACGGTCATTGCCGGCGTCAACCTGGTGAGAATAACGAGCCTGTTCCTACTGGGTTCGGCCTACCCTCACCTGCTAGGGCCCGTGCACCTGGTGCTGTGGCAGTCCCTGATGGCGTTGCTGGCAATAGCGGTGTGGCTGCTGTGGGCGCAAGGCCGGCTCAATATTGGTGGTCTTGGACCGCTCAAGGCCGAGTTGCTAACAAAGGTGTTTTGGGCGACGGCGGTCTTGTTATTGCTGGCTATTGCATGGCTGGGCGTGGCCCGTGACTATAACCACGTCGTTGCAGGCCTCGCGTCGGCCCTGGCGGGAGATGGCGTCAGCATCTCCGCTGCGGGGGCGCACCTGCTAATCGGCGGCACGGCGGGCGGCGGTCCCATTTCGGTATCGGGATTTACCATGCAGTGGGGTGTCCTGCTGCTGGCCTCCGTGATAGCTGTTACTTCGACGCTGGCGTTTCGTGCGCGGGCCGTGTGGCTGATTTCAACCGTGGGGGTCGCCTATCTGATGCAGGCTGCGACCACGGCCTTATTGGGTCTGGTCCTAGCCTGGGCGGCGCAGGCAGGTCCGCCGATTCTGGGCCGTCTTGGCCTGAGCGCATTCGTCGTCTTCTGGGGAATCGGCCCAATCGTGCTGGCCGGCATCTGGTGCCTGGCCCTCTGGAAACCCGCGGGCCTGGTTAAGGGACCTGCCGCGAACATCAATAAAACTACAGGGAGAGTGGGAATATGAACGTCGTTTCACCGGAGGAGGTCGGTTTTTCGACCGACAGGTTAGGCCGCATCAGCGACATGATGCAGGGTTACGTGGACGAGGGTAAGCTGGCCGGGGCAGTGACCATGCTGGCCCGAGAGGGCGAGATATTTCATTTCGAGCCCGTTGGCCTGGCGGACATTGAAAGCAATCGCCCCATGGAGAAGGACAGCATATTTCGTATCTACTCCATGACCAAGCCAATAACCAGCGTGGCCGTCATGATGTTGTATGAGGAGGGCCACTTCTCGCTGGACGACCCCGTAGGCCGCTTCATCCCAGAGCTGGGCCGCATGAAGGTCTACGACGGCATGGGCGAGCGCGGCATGAGGCTGGTGGACCAGGAAAAGCCAATAACAATCCGACATCTGCTGATGCACACGGCAGGCCTCAGCTACGGCAACTACCAGGACTCCCCGGTGGAGGAGCTGTACCGGCAGGTAGATATCATGGAGCCGGACAGCTCTCTGCTGGACATGGTGAAGAAGCTGAGCGGCCTGCCGCTTCTGACTCAGCCGGGCGAGAGGTGGCGCTACAGCCGGGCAACCGATGTGTTGGGATACCTGGTGGAGGTCGTGTCCGGCCAGCCTTTTGACCAGTTCTTGCAGGAGAGGATAATCGGTCCGTTGGGTATGGTGGACACGGCCTTCTACGTGTCGGAGGAGAAGCTGGACAGGCTTGCAACTGTGTACGGTCCCAAGGCAGATGGCAGTATCGAGGCCCTGGACAACCCCTTCGTTAACAGGTTCAGGGAGCCACACAAACTGTTTTCCGGCGGCGGCGGCCTCACGTCGACGGCGGCTGATTACATGCGGTTTAGCCAGATGCTGAGCAACGAGGGAGAGCTGGATGGCGTCCGCCTTCTGGGCCCCAAGACGGTTCAACTGATGACGTCCAATCATCTTCCCGAGGAGTTAAAGCCATTCGCGGTGGGGCAGAGCATGGCCTCGGGCACCCGGGGTTGCGGATTCGGTCTGGGCTTCAGCGTGGTCATGGACATCGCCGAACACGGTATCCTGGGTTCTGAGGGAATCTACTCCTGGGGCGGCGCCGCCAGCACCATCTTCTGGGTGGACCCTGTTGAGGACCTGGTGGCCATTCTCCTAGCGCAGATGATGCCGAGTTCTACGTACCCGTTGCGCCGACAGTTTCAGGTGGCGGTCTACCAGGCATTGATCAGCTGATTAAGGCCCCACACCTGCGGCGGAAAGTACAGGACGGCTGCCTACAAGCCAGCCAAAATTCCGTAAATGCAGCAGGGATTGCCAAGTGCCTAAAGCAGTCCGGCGACGATGGGCCCGGCCAGTTAATGACCGGGCCGAGCGGCTATTGTTTAAGTAGCCTTGCCGATTCTAAAAACAGTGGCTTTGCACACGGAGCATTTGCCCCTGGTGGCGGGCCTACCATTCTTAAGGGTGACCTGCTCTGCTTCATCGATTTCGCGGTGGGCGCGACACTTTAGGCAATACGCCTCCATTAGATACCTCCTGCGGCGATAAGGCACGAATTACAGCATATCCACGGCTATTCATGGTGCTTACGTCTACCTGAGTCGTTACTGTGCAGGAAACTCGCATTTCGGAGCGCTACACATCGAAACGCCGTAATCATTATAATCATCCCCCCGATTACGGAACAACCCTGTTGGGACATAGTATAAGGCGGAGGTTAGGAAGATTCTAGTCCTTGTACCAATCACGCTGCCTGGCGTATGAATGGCAAGTGGGTCGGGATGTGCTCTCACTTTAAGCAGATGCGCGATCGTTCGGTGGCGCGCCTGTCTGGTCAGGCCTCTAGCTCGAGTGGCGTGCCATACACTTGCAATTCACATCGCTTCATAATGTGTCACCATATCGTCACGTCGTTTTTAACACCTGCATCCCTCAACCTGCTAAAGGTAACGCTGTGCATTTGGCCCATCCAGGTGGCCATATGCATTGGACAACCATCTTACCGTCGGACAGTGATTTAGAAAGTGCAATTCAAGACACACTCGTCCCTGCCTGTGAACTTGGTTCACCGGCTGTGGGACCGGCGAAATATTCCTTTTTACAGCAACTCCGTTTTTCTGATATCGCACAGCGGGGCGACAGCGGGAATAGCCTTCCTTTTCTGGGTAGTGGCCACCAGGTCATTTTCGCCTGAAGAAGTAGGGATCAGTTCCGCGTTGATATCGGCGGCCGCGCTGCTCTCCTTCTTCGCCAGATTCGGCATGGGCGATGGAATAGTCCGCTACCTTGGAAGCCGCAAAGACGACCCCTCGAGGCTGATTAACTCAGTCTTTCTTGCAACGGGTGCGGCGGCCATCCTGGTTTCCGTAGTGTTCCTAGTTGGGTTGCCCGTCTGGAGTCAACCGCTGCGGCTGGTTCTCGGCCAACCCTTGATAATGGCCGTTTTCATAATCTCTGTAATAGGTCTGGCGGGGGCAGGTCTGATAGAAAGGGTGTTCGTGGCGCGCAGAAGGGGCAACTACGTATTGTTCTTCGGCGTACTGTTGGGACTGGCCCGTTTAGGCGCTCTTGCAGGGGTTTTGCTAGTGGCCAGGCAGGCCGGCATTATCACGGCGTGGGGTCTGCCGGCCATCGTGGCGGCTGGCATCGCTATTTTTGTTGTGCTACCGCTGTCGATACGTGGCTACAGGCCAAAATTGCGGTTCCATCCAGGAGAGATGCAAGACATAGGCCGATTTTCGCTATCCACCTTCGTTAGCAGCGCATGGTGGCAAATCACTATCTCGGTGCTGCCGTTACTTATACTCAACATGCTGGGAAGCGCACAGAGCGCGTTTTTCTTCGCAAGTTGGACTATCGGAAGCAGGCTTTTCACGATACCCAGGTCCATATCCACATCGCTGTTTGCCGAGGGTTCATATAACGAAAACGAGCTTGTTCTAACTATAAGAAGAGGTCTGAGACTCTCGGCTGTGCTGCTTATCCCGGCGGTTGCCTTCATAATAGTCTTGGCAAAGCCTCTCCTTCTGATTTTGGGAAGTGCGTATATGGAGCAGGGGCACACGCTCCTCTGGGTGGTAGCGATATCTGCGCCGCCCTTTGCGGTGAACTCGATCTACCTGGGCGTGGTCCGCGTTGAGAAGAAACAGCGTGCCCTCATAGCAGTTCCGGCTGCGATTTGCATATTGACGCTCACCATTAGTTACCTGCTTCTCCCCAGATTCGGTGTCCTGGGCGCAGGTATAGGATTCCTCGTCGCCCAGACAGCGGTCAGTGCAGTCCTCCTGCCCAGTCTACTGTCGAGAACAAAGCGTCCCGCCTCGCAGGATAGCGCAGT
>JACZVF010000009.1 GCA_022572805.1 Chloroflexota bacterium | reverse complement strand
TGCAGGCCGGGACATTGGAATACCAGCCCCGGCAGAGGGTAACGTGGCCTCTGCTGCAGGAGCTATTGGATATAGAGGATGCGGGCGCTCGAATTCGGCGTCTGGTCTCGTCGGGCGGACAGACGGAGGCTTTGGCCTGGAAGGTGCTGTCAAGGCTGATGGTTTACTCCGCCTGGAAGCTCGGCGAGGTGGCGGACGACGTAATCAGCATCGATCGGGCAATGCGCTGGGGCTTCAACTGGGCGTTGGGCCCGTTCGAGACCTGGGACGCCCTGGGGGTTGCCTACGCTGCGGACAGAATGGCGCAGGACGGGCTGGCCCTGCCCCACTGGGTCGTCCGCCTGGCATCGAGCGGCGACGGATTTTACAAAGAGGAGGACGGGGCGGCGCTGCAAGTCGACGCGGGCCTCCGGTACTCCCGGTTTGACCCGTAGCTCCAGCAATTGCTATGATCGTACAAACGTTCTACGCAGTCCCTTGTTTAGCCAATCAATTGGAGGCGATATAGTGGCAGAGCCGGACAAGATTAATCCGAACAGACTAGGCGACTACCTGGAGATCATGACCAAGGCCGTATTCCAGTCCGGGATCTCCTGGAAAGTGGTGAGCTCAAAGTGGCCGGGCATAGTGGAGGCTTTCCAGGGATTCGATGCGGAGACGGTGGCGGGCTTTGGCGAGAAGGAGCTGGACGACCTAACCGGCGACACCCGCGTGATTCGCAACCGGCGAAAGCTTGAAGCCATAATCGGCAACGCCCGCCGCATGATCGAGCTGGATGAAGAGTTCGGCGGTTTCCAGAAGTATCTGCGGTCACAACCAGACTTCGACGCCACGGTGAAGGACCTTCGCAAGCAGTTCAAGTTCCTGGGCCTCACAGGCATTTACTTCTTCCTGCATGTCGTGGGGGAAAAGGTCCCTCCCCATGAGGAGATATTCCCGGACCGCGGATGAGCGAAGCCTGCCCGCTCTGCAAAGACCCATCCACTTCGCCCCTGCATAGAGGCGGAAAGGCCTCGGGTTTCAGAGATTTTCTTCGTTGCGGCGGCTGCGACCTGGTATTCGTTCCCCGCCGCCAGATGCTCACGCCCGAGCAGCAAAAGGACCGATACCTGCAACACAGAAACGATGTACACGACCCGGACTACCGCCGGTTTCTGGGTAAGCTCTATTACGAGCTAAAGCCGCACCTTGAGGCCGGAGCAGAGGGACTGGACTTCGGAAGCGGTCCAGGACCGGCCCTGGCGGCCATGATGCGGGAGGACGGATTTACGGTCGATACGTACGACATCCACTTCAGCTCCAGCGAGTGCGCCCTAGACAAGACGTACGATTTCATAACCTGTACCGAGACCGCCGAGCATTTCGCAGACCCTGCTCAAGAGTTCCAACGATTGGCGTCCTTGTTGAGAAGTCCGGGGTGGCTGGGCGTCATGACCGGCATGCTGGCGGACTGGTCGCAGTTCTCCGACTGGTATTATCACCGCGACCCCACCCACGTAAATTTCTTCAGCCGCCGGACCATGAACTGGCTCGCCGACAAATATGGCTGGGACCCTTCTTACCCTTCCGACAACGTAACGCTATTTTTCAGTCGGTAGGGCCGGCGGGATGCCCCGGATTCGCGTTCGCCACGCCCAGCTTAATGCTACAGGCGGCCGGATGAGGCCCCGGCCAATGCCGCATGGGAAATGTCGGGAACGATTGTGAGTCCTCTAATTCTTGAAATGGTCCCAACCTCTGCGCTGCACCACGACGGGGTTGCCGTCGTCATCCAGGACTTCGACTGAGCCGTCGCCACCCACAACCTCGCCAATTACAGTGATGGGAACGTCCAGCGCCGGCCGCAGTCCTTCGATGACATCCGCCGGCGCCGTAAACAACAGCTCGTAGTCCTCTCCGCCGCCCAGGGCCAGGCTGAGCCAGTCATCCGGGAAGGCGGCCTTCAGAATGTCGTCGGCGGGTATGGAGCCTGCATTCAGCCGCGCGCCGACATTGCCGGCGCTGCACATCTTGGCCAGGTCGATGATTAGCCCGTCGCTCACGTCCATGGCGGAGAGCACGCCTCGCTCGGCCATGAGCAGGCCGGCCTTGACCCGGGGCACCGGACGGTTGTGGGCGTCGCGCAGGTGCTTGCTTGCCGTGGCGTCGGGGATATCTGTGCCGGTCATCATCATGCGAAGTCCACCACCGGAGCAGCCCAGGTGTCCCGTTACGGCAATCAGGTCACCCGGTTTGGCGGCATCCCGCCTGAGAAGGCCGGTCTCCGGGGAAGGCGCGGCGCCTTCAAGGGCGACGGTAACGAAGAATACGGGCGATTTGACGATGTCTCCGCCGACGACTGCGCCGCCATGAAGCCTCGCCACGTCCATTATGCCTCGGTACATGTCCAACAAGCCTTCAACCGGCAGGTCATCCCGCAGGCCCAGGGTAACGATGGAGTAGGTAGGCCTGCAGCCCATGGCGGCCACGTCGCTCAGGTTCGACGCCAGCGACTTCCAGCCCAGGTCCCGCCAGCCGGTGTAGTCGAAACTGAAATGGACCCCTTCCACCATCGTGTCGGTGGTAAGCACTCTGACGCCCGGTGGGCCGTCCCACGCCGCCGCGTCGTCACCTATCGTCAGCAGAGTCCGGAAGCCGTCGTCGTCCAGCCTTTGAATGAGGGCTGCATTCTCGCCGACGATGGCGCGGGCCAGCCTGTCGATGAGGGGAAATTCCCCGATGTCTCTAACCAGCATGGCCCGCATTATACGCGCCACAAGCCCATTTGCTCAATTGTTGTTTTCGGATAATCGGCGCAGGGCATGTGTTGCGGCACGACGCCGGCGCTGAGCTAACCCCTTGCCGTCAAGGATATTCGGCGGAGTACCCATATGCGGGAGACAACTCCCGCTACGGAGGGCCGCCTATTACGCGGCGTTTGCGGTGGCAAGCTCTTGTTCCTGAGAAGCCGGGCTGAGGCGGTAGCCCATGCCATGCACCGTCTTGATCCAGCGAGGGTTCTTGGCATCGTCGTTCAGTTTGCGCCGAAGTCTCTGAATGTACTTCTTGACCTTGTTCCCGCCATCCAGGTCGTCCCCCCAAACGGCGTCCATGATGTACTCCTGCGACAGCGTGATATGCCTGTTCTTTGCCAACAGATGCAGCAGCCGAAACTCCGTCGGCGTAAGCCTCAAGCTGGTCGCGCCAAGGTATACCTCGAAAGTGGCGGGGTTTATCACCAGGTCCCCGCAATGAATCGGAGTTTCGTCGCTCCTGCGGTTCACGAGATTGAATCGCCTCATGATCGCAACAACCTTGACCATCATCACCATCATGTTCGTGCCGGGCGTGATGTAGTCGTCCCCGCCCAGGTCCAGCACCTTCACGCCGTCCATCTCGTCGTTTCCGGTAATCGCGATAATGGGGATGTCGGAAAACTTTCTGATCTCCGAGATGGCCGAATACATGCTCATGTCCGCCAGGTCTTCGCACATAAAGGCGATGTCGGGCTCCTTTTGCTCGATGGCCATCAGGCCTTGATTGCCCCTGGTCACCATGATGGATTCCAGATCAGGCCATCGAATCCTCAAGGCGAGTGCTAGCTGTTCGATTTGGGTCGCATCCTGTCCAAAAAATAGCGCCTTCATGGGCTTCTCCTCTCAGATTTGACCACGCCGACTTGTGCGTTGGACCCAGGTCGTTTAGCCGCCCACAGCCGGTCGTGTTCACCAAATATGCACCCATGTTAGAAAAGCCCAGGCGCGGCTTCCTAACCTGGCCCTAACATCTGGCTGACATTTAGCTGACATTCACCTCCAAAACAGGCGGTCCTTCCGGTAAAGTTCGTCGTGGCATCATGCGTCCGCTATTTAGTGGCTAAGCGCCTGCCCGCAGCACGGCGGCGGCGACCGTCAGGAGGGGTTCGACTGGCCTAAAATCTCGCCTGTGTACTAGAGCGAAATGCTCCAACGCACTGACAGGATGGGGTTGGACAGGACCGTTTCATTCAAGACGGCCTAGTTCACGTTTGGCCCCAATTCCGTGGATATTCAGGAGGACCGCAGGGGGTTGCGGTGCGGCACGGAAAGCGCCACATCTGCATGAATTATCCCTTGGCAGGCATGGTTGACGGACGCAATAGGAATAGGCCTCAAACCTACGTCCGGGGTGAGCTTGGTGTCTTGGGTGATAGATGTGACAGGCAATGAGAATGCTTATCGCGCCAAGCCGGCGGCGGCCAACCATCGCCTGGCCCACAGCAGGCGTGACGTCGGCGGCAACATTGACGCCCGCCATTATCCTCGGCCCGCACATCCCAGTTTGGGCGGCCTACCCCAACTGGGCTCAGTCCTTGACCCAGACCAGCCGAAAGCCTGCCTGGATCTCGTCCAGCTCCCGAAGGTCCGACGCAGTTAGCCTCCAATCGGCAGCCCTGGCGTTTTGCCGCACCTGCCTGGCCGACTTGGCACCCACTATTGCCGATGTCACGGCGGGATTGGCGAGAGTCCAGGCAATGGCCAGCTGCACCATGTCGCGCCCATGGTCCTGGGCCCATTGCGTCAGGCCCTGCACGACATCGTAAATATGCTGAAAGTACTCGCCCTGGAAGAAGTTAAACCGCGTCCTTTCGTCATCGGGGGCGAACTGATGCCCCGGCCGATGGTTTCCGGTCAGCATGCCCTTACACAGCACGGAGTGCGGAATCACGCCGATACCGTTGGCCAGGCAAAAGGGTAGAACGTCCGCTTCGGAGTCCCGCCACAGCATGTTGTATCGCGGTTGCGAGCTATGTATCGGCCCGAAGCTCATTGCCTCACTGGTCTGCTCCGGCGAGAAGTTGGACACGCCAATATAGCGGATCTTCCCTAGCTCGCGCAGCCGCATGAGGCCGGCCATGGTGTCCTCTATCGGCCACTGGGGCTGTGGACTATGAAGCTGGTACAGGTCAATGTAGTCGGTGCCCAACGTACGAAGGCTGTTATCCAGGGCATTGTTCATATGCTTGAAAGAGTGATCGCTGCCCGTGAGCTTGGTGGCAAGGAACGCCTGGTGACGCCTTCCCGCCAACGCCTTGCCCAGCACGGACTCGCTGGTCTGATAGCCTTCCGCCGTATCGATGAACGTCATGCCAACCTCCAGGGCCGCGTGCACGGCGGCAATACATTGCGCCTCCGGTACGCTACCCAGGCCTCCGCCAATAGGCCATGCGCCAAAGCATATGACGGAGACCATGGGGCCATCTTTGCCCAGCATTCTGGTATCCATTAAGCAGCTTCAGGTTCCGCAGGGGAGACATCCGATTCCTTAGTGGATGACCTTAGCATAAGGTAGCCAGCCACGCCGGCGACGATAGATGCAACAAGAATGCCCAGCTTGGCCTCCGTAATCAGCGTGGCATCCGTAAATGCGAGGCCTGTGACGAATATGGACATTGTGAAGCCGATTCCACCCAGCCAGGCGGCGCCCAGGATATGCCTCCATGTGACGCCTTCAGGCAAATAAGCGAGTCCGGACTTCACCGCCAGCCAGGTAAAAATACCTATGCCCAGCGGCTTTCCAATAACCAGCCCCAGCATAATCCCCAGCGAAACGGGCGTGGTGAGAAGTCCAATGATGTCGCTGCCCAGCAGCACGCCGGCGTTGGACAACGCAAACAGGGGCATTATGGCAAATGCGACTATGGGGTGCAGGCTGTGCTCAAGCCGCTGCAGCGGCGACTCCACCTCCCTGGCGGCAATCTCCAGCTCTTCCAAGGCCGAACTCTGCCGGACCGTGGTAAGCGCCAGGTCTCCCCGACGCGGGCCCGAGTCCCCGTCACGGGCAAACTCGTCCAGCAACGCCCTGGCGCGCACCACAAACTGCTCGGGATTTATTCGGACCTTCAAGGGAATTGTCATGGCGATCAGAATCCCTGCCACGGTTGGGTGAATGCCCGACTTGAAGAACGACACCCATACCACCACCCCCACTACGCCGTACACCACAGGGTTTCGCAGGCCTATGATGTTCATTAAGACCAGTGCGCCCAGTAGGCCCCCACCCACAGCCAGATTCACCCAGGATATCGACTCCGTAAAAAATATGGCGATCACAACGACGGCGCCTATGTCGTCCACAATGGCAAATGCCGTGAGAAAGACCTTGAGTGGCATCGGAACGCGGCTGCCCAGCAGTGCCACGACGCCCAGCGAAAATGCGATGTCGGTGGACATTGGTATCGCCCAGCCATCGGCGCCCTCGCCACCCGCGTTCAGTGCCAGGTAAAATCCAGCCGGCACAACCTTCCGCCTATTAAAGCCACCACAGGCAGCGCTGCCTGCCTGAAGGACGCCAGCTCTCCCAGGAGAACGGACCTTTTGATTTCCAGCCCCACCACAAAGAAGAAGACAGCCATCAGTGCGTCGTTGATCCAGAAATGCACCGGCTCGTCCACAAGGAAATTGCGGAACCCTATCGTGAGGCGGGTGTCCCAAATTCCTTCGTAGTTGTGTTCGAAAACCGAGTTGGCCCAGATAAGGGCCGCAACGGTGCAGGCGAGCAGCAGTATACCGCCCGATGCCTCCTCTGCCGCAAACCTTTGAAAAGGGCTCATCAGGCGGTCTATGTGGGGTTCCGACGGCGAACGCAGCCGATTTAATAAACGTAGCATGGATTTATTGGACTTGCCTGTGATTTTCGTGCCGATGCAGGAAACCGGCGGGAAGGCCTCCTGAGAAGAGACCTTTCCTGCCCAGTTCATCTTCTTAAAATGGGCCTTAATGATTCTACATTAACGCGTTAGCCAGAACCAGCGCCCCCAATATCAGGCGCCTGAGAGGTTGATGTCGCGCCGCCGTTAACCACCACGTCCTCTCCCTGCCGCAGACCAGACCGAATCACCGTCCAGCCGTCGTGGCTCTCCCCGGTAACAACATCTTGCAATACTATCGAGCCTTCACGTAGCACCATGACCGTTGGCGGACTGCCAGGTTGGTCCACGGCGATCGCATCCCTGGGCACAAGCAGTACGCCGGTCTGCTGTCCGACAATCGCCGTGCTTATCGACGTCAGCCTTACGGGGATTTCAATCCCGTCGGGCACCTCAACCCGGACCGTCACCGCAAAACTCACTATGCCGCGCTCCGTCCTCGGAACTCGACTCACGAAAGCTACGACGCCTTCCAGCACCAGCCCCTGAAGGTCGTGAAAGGTGACGTTGGCAAGAGCTCCTTCGATTACAAATCCTATGTTGGATGCGTCAACGACGCCCCGGACCTCCACTACTGATGGATCTACCACGTCCACGATGCGCGACTCTTCGTCAACCTGATCGTCCTTCTCCGCATTTACGAATGCAACGACACCGTCAAATGGAGCGTGGAGAACTCCGCCCTCCAGGTCGTCTTCGAGTTCGTCCACGATTTCCTGCGCGGCCTGGACCGCAGCCTCCGCCGCGATCAGTTGCTGCCTGTGCACATCGGCAACACCCAGGACCTGTATCCGGGCGGCCAGCAATTTCGCCTCGGCGAGCGTTCTTTCCGCTAAAGCCAACTCTACGTCCAAAGCCTTGTCGTTAGCGCGGTCCGCGTCGTCTGTCGGCCCGTCGAGCCTCGCACGGGCGGCCGCCAGCGCAGCCTGGGCCCTATCGAATTCCTGCGGGCTTACGTCAAGGATGACCTCGGCCAGCCCTTTTTCAGCTTCCTCCAGGTCGGCCTTGGCCAGGCCCAGCCTTGACGCCGCCTCGAGAATCTCGCCCTGGTCGGGCCCGTCCGTGATGTCCTTGAAATCGTCCTGGGTATCCAGGACCTTGTCCTGCGCGGCCGTCAGGGCATCCTGTGCACTACCGATGGCCTTGGACGCGCCGTCTGTGACGGTAATCAAGGTGTCCTTGACCGCGTCGAACAGATCAAACTCCGCATCGAACTCACGCTGTATGCATCTCACAGACGCCCCCAGAAACTGGGTATTCTCGCACGTTCCACGAATGGAACGGTACCCGGGATAGAGGTTGACCCACGCCCAGACGGTGAACTCCCTCCACCGCGTATCGGGATTCTCCTCGGCCGGATTGAAGCCCGTTGCGTATGCCGGATTGGCCCTGTCAAAGGTAACGTCCAGGTCCAGACCCCACGCTTCGAACAGGTCCTGCGGCTCCTCCTCAAGCTCGGCCTGCGTAGCCTCCACACCCAGCCAGTAGCGGAAGAGATCCAGGTAGTTCTCACGACCGTCGTCGGCATCCTCCTTCGCGATGCGGAGCCTGTCCTCCCATACCAACTTGGCATCATTGAACGTGCGTTTGGCCGCATCAAGTTCAGTCTGCGCGAAGGTAAAGGCATTGCGGGCGTCCCGCACGATATCGTCCGGGAACTTTCCATTCTTGAGGTCCTCGAAATCTTCCTCTGCATCGTCCAACTCAATCAGCGCCGTCGCGATGGCATTCTCGACGGAGGCTAACTGGAGCTCCTTGGGATCCACCAGATCGTCATACCTGTCCGAGGCGTCGTCCGCCGCGATAGCCGCCTTTGCGGCGGCGGCACGGGCCTGAGCGACCAACTCCGGATTGGGGATTTTCAACTTGTTTAGATCATTCAGGGCCAGGCTAAGCGCCATACGCCCTTCGGCCAGGCTCTTCTCCAGCCGAGCCATCCCCAGCCTGTCGAAGGTGACCAGCACGTCGCCGGCCCTGACTCGGTCGCCCTCTGCCGTCATTACATCGCCCACCACGCCGGAGGACTCGAACTTCAGAGTCGTGGTCTTGGGAAACACCAGGGCGCCGTCCACCGGGATGTCCTTGGCCAGGTTCCCCAGCCTAACAGGGACCAACTGCTGCCCGTCTTCCAGTTGCAGAGTTGAAACCTGCTCGCCTCCGCAGGCGACTGCGATTAACGCCACGGCGCCGAGTAACAAATTGCGGGAGGCGATCTTGGTTCTCATCGTCCACAAAAAAATTGGACGCGCCAGCAATCCACGCGTCGTCATACGATTCATCGTCCTCATTTCGGCTGACTAAGAAAATTAAGGCGGTGACTACCGACCTACAACTAGCTTACGACAACGCGTTGACGTTCGCCATCCACCGTTAGCAACACTAAACGGCATAACATGGCGTTTGAGTAAAGCCATGATCACACACGCGCAACGCCTACGAGCCCTGTCCGATACTGGGTATCGCCCTGCAACAAGGGGCGCACATACGTACAACGTCGTCACGCCCTAAAGGGTTTCACATCCTGCCCTCAAGGTTAGTATAAGGGCGAAACCAACGCGCCTGGTAATCTACGGAAGAATAGAATTTGGGTAGGTAATATAGCACTAGCATTCAGTAATGTAATTTCGTGGGTCAGTCAACTGGCGCCTTGGCCCGCGAAACATGGCAAAGCAATTCTGGCTACAAAGGGCAGGTGTTATGCAAACTGTCAGAGTCGCGATCGACGTTAATCCACGCGACATACCAAACCTTGTCTGCTCCGATACAGCGGAGGGCAAGGAAGATACCGGCTATTCAGCCGCGATTTCAGAGGCGCTGGCCAACGCGCTGGGCGTGCGGGAGTTCCTGCACTGTCCGGAGCGGATACACGAGCTGCGGCGCTTTCTGTGGGAAAAGGACCAGAGGTCGGAGCCGGGGTTTCAGTCACCGGACTAATCGCCGCCGAACCGGCGGCGGTGTTCAACCATCGCTCATTGGTCCATGACTACCTGGATGCCGGCAGCCTCGGCTTTGGCCTTGGCCCGCGGGTTGACGATGCCTTCCTGCATCCATACGTACTTGGCCCCAATTTCTATGGCCTCTTCCACAACCGGCATCACCAGCTCCGGCCTGCGAAAGATGTCCACCATGTCCACAGGCTCCGGAATTGACTTCAGGTCCGGATAGCTTTTCTCTCCCAGCACCTCGGAAATCATCGGGTTGACAGGAATTATTCTGTAGCCATGCTCCTGCAGGTACTTGGAGACGTAGTGGCTGGGCCTATCCGGATCTGGAGAAAGTCCGACGACGGCGATTGTGTGACTGTGGGCCAGAGAATCTTGCTCAGCATCCATGGCTGTGGGCTCCGTTCTTTCGCGTCAACCAGGCGCAACGCATCACAAATAGCCGGCGACGCACTATCTAAGGGCGCCTGGCTTCATTCGTTCGTCAACATGGGGGAGGAAGGCGCGTGCCTAATAAACATCCAGGGTGAAACGTGCGCCTTCCGGGGTGTCCCTGAAGTCTAAAACAGCGTCGGACATCTTTTCCACCAGGGGCGGCGCCATGACCAGAGCTGTCCGCCCATCCCTGTCGAACAGTTGATCGTCATCATCCGAGTCAGAGATCACGATGCCCCAATCACCCTCTCCAATCCAAACGGGGGGCGTGGCCAACCGCAGGAACTTGCCGCGCTCCAGGCTCTTCCCCTCGGCGATTCGAATGAGTTCGTCTATGGCGCTGTCCGTAACCGTCACTGGAATTCCTTCGGACATATCTCAAGAATGCTATGTCGCCAAGTTTGAAAGCTGGCCGGCGCTGCCCTGTTCCTACCCTCGGTCCCGATTTATTTCCGGAGAGGGCTTGGTAGACAAACGCATTCCAAGTAGAAGAAAAGGTGGTGGGCCATCGTGGACTCGAACCACGGACCTCAGTCTTATCAGGACTGCGCTCTAACCGGCTGAGCTAATGGCCCCTGTGCTAATGAGCTGTTGAATGGGTATCCTGCTCTTCAGCGACTTCAGATAGCGTTCTCGGCGCAGGGCTTCCAAGCCAGTCTGGAAGCATTCAGTGTATACGACTTTTAGTGGTCTCAGGTACTGCGTGGATTTCACCTTCCCACGGTTGTGTTCCGCCAGCCTCGCTTCCATATCGCCTGTGTAACCAATGTAGTACCGCCCATTCTTTTGGCTTTCGAGAACATAAACCTTATACATAAGCGTCGCCTCGAACCACCGACCTCCCCGACATGTCGGGGCGCTCTAACCGGCTGAGCTAATGGCCCCTGTGCTAATGAGCTGTTGAATGGGTATCCTGCTCTTCAGCGACTTCAGATAGCGTTCTCGGCGCCGCCCGCGCATATATCTTATCTGACAGGCGTTACTCTTTCGCCGTGCCCGTCTTCGCGTCGAATTCCACTACGATTTCCACCGGCGTGTTACGCGCCACAATCAACTCCAGGGACTCGGACGTGCTATCGTTCACTGGCTGATGAACGGAGTCCTGGGGCACATAGATAAAGTCGCCCGCCGAGATTTCCATTGACTTTTCGAGATGCCTGCCTGTGAGAAATCGCCCGGTGCCCTTGACTACGTAAATCGCCGATTCGCAGTTTACGTGGTAATGCGGCGTGGAAGCGCATGCAGGAGGTATGGTGGCGATAGCCAGGTGGATACCCTCGGCCCCCGCCAGGGATTTGGATACGCCGGCCAGGCGGGTCATGGCCCCAGAGGCAATCTCAACCTCTAGCTCGTTGCTGCGAATTACCTTGCACTCGGCATCCGGTTGCTTGTCCACGAGGCAAAGTATATCATCCCCCCATTCTCATGGGAAGCTAAATTCCTTCAGTCGAGCAGACTCAAAACCGTGCCAAAAGAAGACTTTCGATTCCACCATACCTTGCGTGTCCGTTGGGGCGAGTGTGACGCCCAGGGCATCGTTTTTAACGCCCAGTACCTGAACTTTGTCGAGGTGGCCCAGGCCGAGTACTTCCGCAATCTAGGCGTGTTGTTGTACGACAAGCAGTCGCGCAAACATTTCGACGTGGCGACCGTAACCGCGAAGCTGGACTTTCTGGCCCCCGCCCGGGTGGACGACATGCTAAGCATCTATATGCGCGTGAGCAAGATAGGCAACACCAGCATAAGGGTATTGGTTGAAATTCATCGGCAGGGGCCGGAGGAGCTGCTCACTACCGGCGAGCTGGTGTACGTGACTTATAACTCCGATGAGGGGAAGTCCCGCCCGATGCCGGTAGACGTGCGCGACCTGATCACGCGGTTTGAGGAATTGGGCTCCCCTAGTCCTGGTTAATCCCCGCCACAGTTGCCCTATCAGCACTGGCAATCGAAGGCTCGACGGCCTCGGCCGGTTGGTGGTCCTCCGCACGCCAGGTCACCAGGGCTGCGGCGGTCAGAGCTATGGTGAGAAGAATGAGCACGCTCAGTATCATCTCATCGGCGAACGCCATCGAGGATATCTGAAGTATCACGGTGAGACCGATAACTCTGAGCGCAAGCTTTTTCAGTGGGTGCCTCCACGCAACACGCGTCGGGTTGGCACCCATTATACGCACCGTACAGGCATGCATCAAATAAGCGATGGCTAACTAATTCATAACCAGAGCTTCGATTTGGCGGACGAATGGAGACGGCCCGCGTCATTCGCCCATATCCACCTTGGCAATAACGGCTGCGTTGGCCATGATTGTCCTGTCGCCGGAACCCTCTCGGCCCTCGATCTCCAGTCCGCCCTGCACTACCTTGAGAACGCCTTTGCCATGGGGTAGAACGGCCAATACAGTGGCCTCGTCCACCTGGTCCGGCTGTGGGATTCCGATTGTTACCTCCACCACCATCTCGCTGGCGGCGTTGGGTCCTAGCTGGCTCAGAAACATCAGGCTGCTCTGATGCACAGCGTTCCATACGGCACGCCTTGCCGCTTCTGTATAGTTATGCCCGTGCAGGTCGATTCCCATTCCCAATTCCAGTATCGCCGGCTGTAGCGCCATGATTTTACCTCCAAACTCAGCTCCACCTGTCCGTCACGCTTGTCGTTATGTTGGAGAGACAGTATGTCATATCCCCATGCCGGCGGCCATAGTGAATTGGCATGTAGCCTCCCCCGCGGGCTTCTTGAGCAGTTGGGGTAGACTTGCTAAAATGCGGGTTAACCGCATCAGTCGAGCGGGAGTAACTCAGTGGTAGAGTTCTTGCTTCCCAAGCAAGCTGTCGCGGGTTCGAATCCCGTCTCCCGCTCTCCCCCGACGTATCGGGGAATTTCCGCAGGTTGTCGGCAGGCCCCGCGCATTCACGCCTCCATCTCTTCCCACACGGTTTCGCAACCTGACTCCTGGGGTTACTTCAATAGCAGGTTGCTGAACTTCATCGTTCGGCTTGACGATTGCGCTTATCCCGGTTTTGGGGGCAGAAACATGCCTGGTACAGATATTCAACGAAACATCTCCTTGAGGACGGTCCTCACCGCGCTTGCGATTCTAGCACTGGCCGCAATGGTGGCCTTCTTGCAAATCTCCGAACACAGGACGCCTCGCCCGGCCTTCGCGGACCAGCATCTGCCCGGCGCCGGCGTCATACCCAGCGAAGCAGCCATCGGCGGCCTGATCTCCGTAAATACAGATGGCGCCAACAACCAGCAGGTTCACCAGTGACGGGAACTCCCAAAACATCCGTGAACCATGTCGGGATTTAGCAGCTGATCTCGGATCAATAATAATGGGGCGATCGCATCGCCTTGGGACCTTTCTCGCGCCGACGCCAATCAGGGAATCCGCCTAAATTCACTGGTTTCCCCGTTTGGATCCCCGAAAGGTACAGCGCTTAACCCATAGCCATACCGGACCGCCGACAAATGACCGCCGCGCCGCTATAAAATCCAACTATTGGGAAATACGATGTGGCAGGCCTTTTGCATTGCGATACGAATACCGGCAACCGGAAGCAAATGGGGGGGTTGCAAAGGCCAGACTGGCTTCGCATCCGTACTCAGCATTGATTTGGGGTATCATTGAAGTCAGTCAAGTCCTGAGCCGTGGTATGGCGCGAAGACAAATGCCTGAACGTATACCAAAAATTGCAGCGCTCATAGTAGTGGCGGCGGTGGTGTCCATCGCCGGACTACTAATCACGAGCCGGATTTCCTGGGCCACGCAGGCAGAAGAGTCCGCTGTTGTCGACGTTGGCCAACCATCGGGGGAGCCCGCCTTCGTACGCGCCGCGCCGTCCAACAAAATTTACTGGGCGGATGCCGGATTATCAGTCGATGGGCAAGCCAAGGTCATGCGGGCCAACCTTAATGGGACATCAGTGGAAGCAGTTATTACAGGCCGAACACAGCTCAGCGGTGTGGCCGTGGACCCTGCAGGAGGCAAAATTTACTGGTCCGAGAATCCAGGCTTACCAAACAATGGTCCTTACAGTGCAGACTTAGACGGAGCGAACATTGAAAAGCTGCCTCTTGGCGTCACTGTATCTTCGGTGGGTGTTAGCCTAGACATAAAAAACAGCAAGATTTACTGGGCATCGCCGTTGCAACTCAAGGTCCAGAGGGCCAACCTGGACGGAACCAACGTTGATGATGACTACGCCTTATTTTTCCCATTCGCCTCAGGGATCGCGGTAGACCCGATCGGTCAACGTCTTTACTGGGCCAGCAACGGAGAGGGTTCTCAGGGACTTCTCAACGACGGGAAAATCCTGCGGTCGATGAATCTGGAGCCACCGCCAGGACTGGGTCCCAGGCTGAACCGAGAAGGGGACCCCGATGGAAATTTTGAAATCATAGTGCAATCCGCCACTTCAACCCCCTTCACAACCCTGGATGAACCCGCCGGCCTGGCCCTGGACATCTCTGCGGGCAAAGTTTACTGGGCGGACATTCTGGGCCACAAGATACAGAGGGCTAATCTGGATGGCAGCAACCCCGAGGAACTCATCACCGGACTATCCTTTCCGTTCGGCATTGCGTTGGACCCAATAAGAGGCCATATGTACTGGACGGAGCGACTTGCAGCACCAAGGATCGTCCGCGCGGACCTGGACGGAAGCAACCAGGTCGTAATTCTTGCGGGCTTGAACGACCCCTGGGGATTGACGCTGGACGTTGACCGCTGCCCCGCGCTATCCGGTGGCACCACTCCACTTGACAACGACGCGGACTGGCGTTGTGAGGATACCAACGCCAACGGCCGGCGAGATTTCCAGGACGTGGTAAAGCTTTTCCTGGAATTCAGCTCACCGGAGGTCCAGAATGACCAGTTCTATTTCGATTTCAACGGGAACAACGGGGTGGACTTCGGCGACGTGGTGACGCTATTCGAGGACCTGGCCAAGCTGGTTGGCGTGCTGCCCTAGCTCGGTGTTATCCGGCGACTGCTCAGGCCACTAGGCTTCGGGACGAGCCCAGATCTGCGTGGCGATGTCGTAGCTGAAAACAACCGACTTGCCATCGCACCGCAGGCTGACAACCCTGCGCGGATAGTCCACCTCCTCGACGACTGCCACCTGGCCCGGTATCAGATTGTTGGCCACGAAATATTCCAGAAGCGCCTGATCATCCTCCGGCACCCTGTCGATGACAACCGTCTGCCCTGGGGAGGCGTTGTCGAGGGTCTTGACGTTCTTGTCAGGCTTGTAGCCGCTACCGGGTATGGGGTGTCCAAATGGGCAGGTCGAGGGGTTGCCCAGCTTGTCGCTGATCTTCTTCTCCAGCTCCGGCGATATGGCGTGCTCCAGCCGGTGCGCCTCTTCGTGCGCATTTTCCAGGCTGACGCCCAGCAGGTCGACGACCAGCCTTTCGGCCAGGCGATGCCTTCGGACGATGCTCTCGGCGTAGGGCCTTCCCTTAGACGTCAGCACCACATCCTTGCTGGACGTGGTCTCCACCAGACCCTCCCGAGCCATCCGGCGAATCATGCCCCCTACTGTTGGCAGGGAGGTCCCTACTCCCTCCGCCTGGGGCAGCATCTTCAGGCGCTCGGCCAACCGGGTTAGCGTTACCCGGACCTCCTGCTCGTTCAGGCGCATAATCGTCAGGAGGTAATTCTCCGTGGCCATGGACAGCCTGGTTTCGGAGCCGCCGTGACTGCGGTTCTTAGGTCCTGCCATGATTCGATTTTCCCTGTAAGTCTTCTATGCCGCTGTTGATATCGGCGATCGGCCGGAACGGAACGAGGGGTCTCACGAATAAGATCAATCGTCTGCGCCGGACCGGAAAGCCTTCATAGGGGCATCACTGGCCGGAGTAAGGGTCACCCTGTCGCCAGGCGCCAAGTTTGACCGGATCAGCTGCCTGCAGTTCAGCTTGGCGCCGGATGGCATTCTCACCACCAGCATGGTCTCGCCGCCACGGAAATCTATGGACTCGATTACAGAGGCGCCGTTCGGGTCCTTGATGACCTTAAAGTCGTCCGGCTGCACCATAAGGCTAACGTCGCTGCCTTCCTCGATGACCCCGTTGCCGCTGGAATACGGCAGGTCTCCGATCTCCGTGACCACCACGCCGTTATTGGCCTTGCCCTTGAGGAAATCGCACGCAAGGCAAAACCTTGCCACAAACGTGCTAATCGGAGTGCGGTATATATTGTGCGGGGTATCGATCTGCTCCAGCCTGCCGTTGCGCATGATGCCCACCCGGTCTGCCATGGCGAAGGCCTCGTCGCGGTCGTGCGTGACAAACACGGTCGCAATATTGTCGTTGCGAAGAATTCTTTCCACCTCGCCGCGCATCTCCCGGCGCATGCCTGTATCGAGGTTGCTGAACGGCTCGTCCAACAGCACCAATACCGGCCTTGGAGCGAGGGTCCGGGCCAGGGCTACGCGCTGCTGCTGCCCTCCCGAGAGCTCGTGAGGGTACCTGCTTTCAAGACCCGAAAGCTCCACAAGGTCCAGAACCTCCGCCAAACGACGTTCGCGCTCTGCCTTTGGCAATCCCTTCTGGCCGCCCCTCAATCCAAAAGAAACGTTCTGAGTGACGGTCATGTGGGGGAACAGGGCATACTCTTGAAATACCATTCCGACGTTTCTGCGGTCCGGAGACAGGTGCGTGGACGTGGAAGACGCCAGCCCGCCCTTCAGGTAAATCTCGCCGCAGTCCAGGTTGTCGAAGCCGGCGATAAGCCTTAGCAGAGTCGTCTTGCCGCATCCGCTGGGTCCCAAAATGGAAAGAATCTCACCAGGCACCAACTCGAAGTCGATGTCCTCCACGGCGGGCACTCCGTCGTGAAATCTGGTAACCCCCGAGCAACGCACGATTGCCTCGCTCACGTCCTCAGTCCCTTCTCTCGAATGATTAGAAACCCCACAGGTACCGATGATATCAGAATTAGCAGCAGTGCTGGGGCGGCGGCCTGGGCAAAGAAGGCCTCGGATGAGGCGGACCATACCGACGTGGCCAGGGTCTTGAAGCCCAGGGGGCCCAGGATTAATGTGGCGGGCAGCTCCTTCATCGTCAGGAGAAACACCATGGCGGCGCCCATAACCAGGCCCGAACGCATCAGGGGTACCGTTACCTTTATGAGGACCCCGAGTTGGCCGTAGCCCAGGCCCCTGGCAGCGTCTTCCAGGCGGGGGTTAATCTGCATGAGCGAGGAGCGGACAGACCCCAACGCCACGGGGAAGAACAGCACCGCGTACGCAAATACCAGCAGCCACGTCGTCTGGTAAACGGGCCCGGCGTAACGAGCGCCAAAGAATACCAGGGCCAGGGCCACCACCACTCCGGGCAGCGCAAATCCGACGTAGCTGACGGGCTCCATGAGCCTGCTCAGGACGGAGGGATATCTCACGACCAGCGCCGCGACCGGAACGGCCAGTAGCACGGTCACCAGGGCTGCCAACCCCGAGACCATTACGGAGTTTTGCGTAGCCTGCCAAAGCAACACCAGGGGCTCACCGGCGGCAACGCCACGTACCAGCCAGAAGACCAACACCGCAGTAGGCAGCACCAGCGCAAACGTGGAGACCAGGCCCAGATAGAAGATGGCCGGCCACTTCCAGACCCCGAGCCTATGAATGCGGTGGCCCCGCGACGAACCTGGGCCGCTGCCAAAGTATTTTCGTCGGCCGCGAGTGTAGGTCTCCATGAGAAGCACGCCCACCGCCATGGCCACGAGGAGCAGCGAGAACAGGGCCGCCAACGACCTGTCCAGGGCGGACTCGTACTGCTGGAATATAACCCACGTAAATGTCGGGAAGCGCATCAGTGATACGGCGCCGAAGTCGCTGAGGGTGTAAAGCCCGACCAGCAGGCCCCCCGCCGCTATGGATGGACGAAGTTGGGGCAGCGTGACCCGCCGGAAGGCGCTGAACGCGCCGTGACCCAGACCCCTGGCCGCTTCTTCCGCCGAGGAGTCCAGGCTGTTAATGGCCCCTCGCACGGTCAGGAACAGGTATGGATAGCTAAGCATCGCCAGGATAAACGTGGCCCCGACGAGCCCGTGAATGTCGGGAAGCCTCTCCACGCCGAACAGCGCCCCCAACGCCTGCTGCGCCAGACCTGTCGGTCCCATGACCGATATAAAGAGAAAAGCGCCAACGAAGCTGGGAATCACCAGCGGCAGGGCTGCCAGCAGCGTCCACATCCCCTTAAACGGCAGATCAGTGCGAGCGGTCAGCCAGGCTATGGGCACAGCGATCACCGCGGATACCGACGTGACGGTTACTATGAGCAGCGCCGTTCTGCCGACCGTCTGTGCCGTCCGCAGGCGAAAAAGTATGTCCCAGGCGTCTTCCCCGGCGCCGACGCTTCGAATAAGGAGATAGGCCACGGGCACAAGCATCGCCAGGCCCACCATCCCGGCGGGGACCAGGATGGTGACAGGCGGCAACCGCGGCCCGATGCCCCGGGCGATACGGCCGGACGAAAAAGCGCCTATGGGATTCAATGTAGCCAAATCGGCCTTGGTCCTTATTCTATTTCGGTACGCGAGCGCAGGCGTCGCGGCCTAATTCAGAATGCCCAGGTCCCGAAGCAGGGCCTGAGTCCCCCGTAAGTCGTCCAGGTCGGCCATATCGATTGTCGGCCTCTTGATGTCGCCCAGCGGCGTGAGCAGCTTGTTGGTTGCCACTCCCTCGATCACCGGGTACTCAAAGGTCTTGTCGGCGAAGTATTGCTGGGCGTCATTGGACAGCATGTATTTTATGAACTTTTCGGCGGCGGCCTTGTTGCTGGAAGTTTGCAGAATCCCCGCGCCGGCGACCATCACCAGGCTGCCGGGACCACGGGACACCAGGTGATAATTTCGCGCCGCGAAATCCTCGCCGCTTTCCTTAAGGAACCTGTACAGGTAGTAGTGGTTGACCAGTCCCACGTCCACCTCTCCGGACTCCGTGGCCGCCACAATGGGAGTATTCTTAGGATATACCTTGGGGTCATTCGCCTGCATCGCCTTCAGCCAGGAGGCAGTCCTCTCCTCGCCCCACATAACCCGCATGGCCGTCACCATTGCCTGGAACGAACCATTCGTAGGGGCCCACCCCACTCGTCCCCTCCACTCCTCGGCCGTCAACCCTTCTATGGACTCAGGCAGGTCCTTCTCGGTCAGGCGGTCGGTGTTGTAAACCATTACGCGGGCCCGGCCGGATATCCCTACCCAACTGCCATGAGGCGATTTGGCCCATTCAGGCGCCTGCTTCAGTATTTCCTCAGGGAGCTGCTCCAGCATGGCCGCCTTGTCGACAACGCCTAGACCACCAGGGTCCTGCGCAAAAAAGACGTCCGCCGGTGAGTTGTCGCCTTCCTCCAGCAGCGTAGCCGCGATCTCCGACGTGCTGCCGTATTTCACTCCTACCTCTATCCCCGTGGCCTCCTGGAACCGCTCAATTATCGGGCCGACGAGAGATTCGCTCCGGCCTGAGTAGACCACCAGCCTGCTCGATGAACCGTCTGCCCCCTGGGCGTCGGCACCGCCACAGGCGCTACTGAGAATGCCAACTAATGCCAGCGCAAGCGCCGAAAAATACAGTCTGTTCACCCTTATTATTGCCTCCCACCAGTTCCTCCGTGGCAAACGCCTGTGTCAACCCTCTTATAACGGAAGTGTCTGCATTAATGCTTTTACTTAGTATGTATTACGTTCATCACGATGTCAATACATTTCATGGAATTATGCCAGACTACCTACGTTCCTAATTATAGACAACCTGATGCGCCTAATTAATGCGGAATGTTGGCCGTCTCCGATGGGCCGAATATACGCCAATTCAGTCATTCATGGCGCATCCAATATCCAGCAATTATTGACTGTTCTCCTGCCCTTGGTTAAACTCGGGTCTGCCCGGTGTTCTCCACTCGCCGCCGGGTTGGATAGTAACTAGCTCCGATCAGTTGTAAACGGTTGGATACGGCAGGTCTATCATGAAAAATTCGAGCCTCTCGATAGCCGCTACACTGGTGATCTTGCTTCTCTTGTTCTCTGTCGCGAAGGCCGAGGGGACTTCTATCACTTCAATCATCGACTTCGAGTCGTTGCCGGATGGCGCCTTCGTCACCGAGGTTAAGTCAGGACATGGTCTCAGCGGGATGGATGTGCCCGGTTCCATCTCAATCGTGGCGGTCAACCCCGCCAGGCGAGATCTCAACGCTGCCATGATCTTCAATGCGGAATGCCCCGGCAAATGCTCCGGGAACGACGTCAGTTTGGAAGCCGGCGAGGCCGGCAAGACGTTGATAGTATCAGCAGACTTCGACCCCAGTGACCCCGATAGTGCGGACCTGACCAGCCTGGTTTTCGATTTTGACTTTTCGGAATGGGGTACGGGCGAGGTTTCCGTGAGGAGCATCGACTTGATAAACGGCTCAGGGGTCTTCAAGCGCGCCAGCAATTCGCCCTCGATACTTGAGCTCTTCACGGGGGGACAGAACGGCAGAATCATCGCGTCGATCGAAGTTTCCAAGGGCAACAGGCGCGGGCTCGAGAGCCTCTCCGTTGGTATCTCCGGTGTTGATTTCATGCGGCTCACAGTCGACGGGCCCGTAGCGCTGGACAACATAAGCATTATCCCCACCTGTAACGGCAAAATCGCAACGCTTATCGGCACCGACGGTCCCGACGTGCTAAATGGCACACCCGGACCGGACGTGATCATCGGTCTCGGCGGCAATGACACGATTAGAGGCTTTGGCGGAGATGACGTCATCTGCGGTGGAGACGGCAGTGACCGCATTTACGGCGATGCGGGCAACGACTTTATCCTGGGCCAGGGACTCCACGACACCATATTCGGAGGGAAGGGCAACGACACGATCGACGGCGGCGATGGGAATGACTCCATTAGTGGCGGCGATGGCCTGGACATACTGGCCGGTGGCGCGGGCGACGACATAATTCGAGGTGGCGACGGTAACGACATCATCAAGGGCGGCGAAGGGCGTGACCGGCTTTTCGGCGGCAGCGGCAACGACTCCATACGTGGCGGCCCCGGCCACGACGAGTTGCGAGGGGAGGAAGGCGACGACTCTCTCTGGGGAGGCGACGGCTCCGACCGACTCTTCGGAAGCGTCGGGAACGACAGGATGTTCGGCGACGATGGTCCCGATGTCCTGGTTGGAGGCGGCGGCGATGATCTCCTGAACGGCGGCGACGGCAACGACATCCTGACTGGCGGCGACGGTAACGACAAAATATTTGGCGACCGCGGCAACGACAGGCTCAGGGGCGATCGAGGCGACGACATAATGAAGGGTGGGGCAGATAGCGACGTCGTGAATGGCGGACCTGGGAACGACAGGTGCAGCAGGGGCCCCGCCTTCGTGAACTGCGAGTAGGCCCCAGACGGTCTAGGTGACGTGGATTCCAACATGCGGCCAAATGCCACAGACGCGGACACAATACTGGAGAACGTCAAGGAAGTCTCTCAAAAGTTTGCCCGGGAACGAAAAGAGAGACAAAGGCGACGTGAGCTACACCAGGAGGACTTTGACCTCCTGAAAGAGGCAGGCTTCAACCTGATGGCCGTGCCGGTAGACCAGGGCGGGGCCTATGTCGGGGCCCGTCAATCCTGCCGGCACCTGTCGGAAATGCTGCGCATCCTGGCTCACGGCGATCCGTCTGTGGCCCTGGTGGCATCCATGCATCCCGCCGTAATCAGCGCGTGGCTGGAGGTGCCGGAGGCTCCCGCCCCCTACACCAAGGCCTGGGAGGACCAGCGCCGTTGGGTCTTTGACACCGCAAAAGAGGGCCACTGGTGGGGGACGATAATCTCCGAGCCAGGCACCGGCGGCGATCCCACCAAAAGCAAGGCGCCGGCCGTAAAGGACCCCAATGGAGACGGCTACCTTATCACGGGACAAAAGCACTTTGGCAGCGGCTCGGGCATGACTTCTTTCATGATTACTCAGGCACTGCCGGAGGGAGAAGATTCCCCCGACACCTTCATTTTCGATATGCGCGGGGTTCCGTGGGACGGCTCCACAGGCGCCAAGTTGATCGCACCTTGGGACGGACAGGGCATGACGGCCACTCAAAGTCATGGCATGGAGTTCAAGAACATGCCGGCGACGCGGGCGGCGTGGCCGGGTCAATCGGCACGGAATATGGTACGACAGGCGCTGGGCCAACCCGGCGGACTTGCCTTCACCTCGGTCATCGTCGGTGTGATCGAGACGGCCGTCGAAACCGCCAGGGCCCAGTTGGACGGCAAGCGCGATTCCATGAAGCCATTCGAGCAGGTGGAGTGGGCCAGGGTCGAGATGGAGAGTTGGCTCATTCAGCAGGCGTATGAGGGGGCGCATCGAGACGTTGAGTCTGGCGCGGACGCCGCCCGCAGCGGTCTGCTGTGCAAGGAAACCGTGGCAGAGCTTGCGGAATCCGTCATGGTACGGATATCCAAAGTGATTGGCGGCAGCGCGTATTCGCGCAGCCAGCCTTACGGCTTCTGGCTGGAGGATGTACGGGCCCTTGGATTCCTGCGCCCGCCCTGGGGGTTTGCATTCGACCGTATCATCAGCGGCGCCTGGTCATCCCGAGTCTAGTGCTCTCGCGGCTTTGAACGGAATGAAACTCGTATTAACCAACGCCAACATTATCGATTGCGTTAATCCCGTCGTGCTTCCCCAGGCGAGCATTACGATCGAGAACGGACGTATCGCCGAGGTCTTGGATGGCGCCCACTCTCCCGACGCGCGCAGCGCAACAGTCATCGACCTCCATGGCTCGTACCTCATGCCCGGCCTGTGGGACGTACACATACACCCCGAATACCCGGTTCCGCCCGGAACGTCTGTTGCCCAGCAGACTGCTTCCTTCGGCGCGGTGCTGTCCCAGGCGCTCACGGAGGGTGGCGTCCAGCGTTCGCAGCGGCGGCGCGGCGCACTTTATGGACGTGGCGTGGCGGCGCATCTTCGACTCCGGCAATATCGCGGGGCCTCGTGTTTTCGCCAGCGGCTACTTTCTCACCACCACCGGCGGCCACTTCCTGACGTCGGGGCATGCCCGCGAGTGCGACGGTCCTTACGGCTTCGTTCAGGCCATCCGCGAGCAGATCAAGAACGGGGTCAACCACATCAAGCTGAACTTGACGGGCGGCATCATGGGCCCATTCTGGGACAGGCACTGGCACTCCTTCCTGCTGAAAGACGAGTTGGAGGCCGCCTTCGAGCTCTGCCGTCAGCGCGAATACAAGGTGATGGCCCACGCCGCCAACCCCGATTCCATAAAGCAGGCGCTGCGCCTCGGCGCGCACACGATCGAGCACGGCTACATCATGGACGACGAGTGCATCTCCCTCTTTCAGGAGAGGGGTGCCTGGTACGTCCCCACCCTGGCCATATCACACCTAACGCCGGACCAGGCCACCAACCAGTGGGAGCGCGACTGGGTGGAGAACCGCCAGACGCCGCCCGACCTGCTGGCCCGCGCCGATGACGCATCGGACGAGCACCGCAAGTGGTTCAGGGCAGCCCTGGATGCCGGCCTAAAGATGGCGCTGGGCTCGGACATCCGGCCCCTTAAAGAGGCGGCGCTGCTGGAGATGGGTCTCTGGGTGCGGGACGGGGCGACGCCCTGGCAGGCGCTTCAGGCCGCAACAAAACACGCCGCCGAGCTTTGCGGCGTTGGAGACGAACTGGGCACCCTGGAGGCCGGCAAGCTAGCCGATATGATAGTGCTATCCGCCAACCCGCTGGACGACGTCACCAACCTCCGCAAGCTGGAGCTGGTCTTCAAAGAGGGCCGCATCGTGTCAGACAAGCGAAGCCGTAAGTAGGCCTTCATCCGGTTACAGGCCCGCGCCGCTGCTAACCGCCGCACAGCGTCAAAACGATTTTCAGCCACTGGCGTAGTCCGCCTTCCAACTGCCAGCGGGCGTCCTCGGCGATGTTGTTGAGAATCCACATGTAGGTCATGGCCTGATGCAGGGCGCCCAAGGGCCGCGCCGCCTCATAGGCCTGGATCAGCCGCTCCATGGGTTGATGTTGAGACCAGGGTTTCAGGTAGGCGTCTCTCAGCCGTAATCCGACGGCCTCGTCTCCCTGGAAGGCGTTGTCGTCAAAGACGGTGTTGGCAAGGGTTGCCATGTCAAAAAAAGGGTGGGAGATACAGACGTCCGTCCAGTCGAAAAAGACGAACCCGCCATCGTCCTTCACGAGAATGTTTCCGCCCAGGTCCCCATGCACCAGCGAGTGCGGGATATTGAAGTCTGCCAGCTGAGCGCACATGAATTTTAGGCGCATGGACAGGCCTAGCAAAGCCTCGGTTTCCTCATCCGACAGGCCATCCGGTCTGCCCGCCAGCATTCCAGCCGAGACGGTGATTAGCGGATCGACAAGGTCCACCATGCGGCCCAACGTTCTGTCGGGACAGCCCAAATCCAGCCAGGACCGTGCCCGCCCCGATTGCTCCAACTGCATTCGCGCATGAATACTGACGGCTTCCTCCCAACGGCCGACATCTGGAACCCTCCCTAGGAAGTTTCCTCGGAAGTCTGGCATGAGCAACCAGCCGCGAGGGCCATCAGCTGCGAGAGGAGGCGGCACCATGGATGGATGGGCCTCTGATAACGCAGCCATCGCCGCTCCCTCATGTGACATGAAAGCCGGCACAGCCTTGAAGAAGACCTGCCCCACTGAGGTAGGAATTCTGATAATCGCCGACAGCGACCAGGCCCGTAACTGCACAGGAGAACCCGTTCGGGTGATATCCAGACGTCCAAGCTCTTCATCGATCCAGTGCACGGCCTCGTCCCACCAGCCGGGCACACCCCACGGGCAGCGCTGTGCGGCTTCGCTATTTTGGCTGGCCAGCCAGGCATCCCGTGCTTGCCTGTCAATTTGGGACGATAATGCAACATCGTTTACCTCATCAACCAGGACCCAGTCCGAACCATCGGGTCTGACACCGCCTGCGTGCTGCTCAAATGAATAGGCTCGAAGGTTGAGTTGCCGACCTTCCGACATCCTCTGAAATAGAGGGCTGAGAACGGTCGTTGTCAAGCCGAATTTCTCCGCCATGGCTTTATTTAATGGGGACGCCGACCTGAAATCGCTTCGACTCAACCGCAGATGGGGTAGCCCGCCGTTATCGCCATCACGCGAAATCAAAACACCGCCATCTAGCCCACTTGTAACGATAGCGACAACCTCGACGAATTCATCCTGCTCAATTAGCGGTTGTGTCTCGTTCATCAATGGGCCCGATTAGGCGAAGGAGCGCCTGTGAGAGAATTCGACCTCTTCGTTGGTTATGAACTCCAACAGGGCCGCCTGCCCGTTCTCGGTGGCGTTGCGGGCCCGCTGAATGGCGGCCGCGACATCCTCGGGGTCCTCCACGCGCTCGGCCCAGCCGCCCATGGCCCTGCCCAGGTCTGCGTAATGGCCGCCCAGATCACGTGTGCGGTACAGCTCGTGGGAGCCGGCCATGGCAGATGTCTCTATGGCCATGGTGGAGTTGTTGAACACAATAGTCAGTATTGGAATGTTGCTGCGGACTGCCGTCTCGAAGTCCAGACCGACCATACCGAAGGCTGCGTCGCCCATGAAGTTCACGACAAACTTGTCTGGGTCCGCCAGCTTCGCGCCCATGTTCAGTCCGAGACCGGTGCCCAACCCGTGTGATTTGCCCCAGCCTATGTAGGTGCGCGGTCCGCCTGCCTGGTAGAAAGGCATGAGCTGGTCCCGCGGGCTGCCCGAGTCGTGGGTCACTATGGCCTCATTAGGATCGACGTTTTGCATGAACTCCCAAATGACCCTGTACGGCGTTATGGGGCTCTGGCCCGACGTCAGCTTGGGCATCCACTCGTTGAGCCACTCCTGACGTGCCTCCGCGATCTCATCGGCCACTGTGCTGGTAGTCCTGTCCCTGGTACTCAGCAGGTCCTTGCAAGCGTCGATGAACTGGCGGAGCACCAGCTTGGCGTCACCGATTATTGGATAGTCCACGGCGTAGTTCTTGTCTATGTCGATGGGGTCGTTGGTAGCGTGGATTATCGTCTTCCGGCCCGGAATAGGCATGCTCATGCCGTGCCGCGTAAAGCTGGCGCCGATTCCCAGCACCACGTCGGCCTTGCTGACGAATTGTAAGCACGCGCGGTTCATTACGCCGGAGCCGCTGCCCAGCGACAGCGGATGCTTCTCCGGGAAGGCGCTCTTGCCGGCCATCGTGGTCATGACCGGCGCCTGCAACAGCTCGGCCAGCTCCACCAGATCGTCTGTGGCCTCCGCATACAGCACGCCCTGGCCTGCGTGAATGACGGGGTTTTCCGCATCCAACAGCGCCTTGGCGGCATCCATTACGTCTTGGGGATTGGCCTGGGAGACCGTCACTTTCACGGGCTTGTACGAGTTGACGATGGAAGCGTCTACCTCGGAGGTGGCTATGTCGGCTGGAATCTCAACCATCACGGGACCCGGCCTGCCCCGCTTGAGCGCCGCGAAGGCCCTGCGCATGGTGTCCACAACACGCTCCGGGGAGTTGAGCTGCTCGATGTGCTTGGTGACGTCGGCGTAGCTTTTCATGGAGCTGAAGTGCGGGTAGATGCCTTGTCGTTCCATGGGATGGCCCAGCGGCAGGAGCAACAGGGGAACGCCATCGGAAAAGGCCGTGGCTACGCCGGCGAAGGCGTTCTCCGCGCCAGGGCCGTACTGCATCGCGAATACTCCGGGCGGCTTGCCGTTCTTCACCCTGGCGTAGCCGTCGCCGATTCCCACGCCCACGCGCTCCTGCCGGCAGATAATGGGCCGTATGCCTATCTCCGCGGCGGCCTCGATGACGGGCGTGGTCGGGAAGGCGCTCAGGTATTCGATACCCTCCTGCTTCATGATCTGGGCGATTGCGTCGACGGTCCTCATAGGGTTTCCTCCCTGCTTGTGTTTTATCTGTCCGAATGTGGGGAATATAGCATATGGGCCAGCGACGGTCATCAGCAGCGGTCGCCATCGGGTGAAAGCCCGCCTGCTTGGCAATGACATGTACGCCGGCATTATTCGGGACAGGTAATCGGCAATGCCGCAGGCACGACGGAGTTGATTTATGCAGACAAACCACGGCAATCGTCTTTATGGGTCGGAGCAGTTTATCCCGAACGTCATTCCGATTCAACGTGTCTTATTCATGACCGTTGCTTCAGGCGGCCTTTACTTCTTCTTCTGGTTTTACCTTACGTGGAAGCAATATGGAGACCACACCAGGGAACAGGTATATCCATTTTGGCATGTCGTGACACAGTCCGTGCCCATTTACGGGCTTTTCCGTGTACATGCACACATGCGGACGTATGCCGGGCTCATGAGCAGCCACGATGTGCCGTCCACCATCAATCCGCTGCTGGCCGTCGCGATTATATTCATAGTCAACGTGCTGAGCCCTGCGGCCTGGCTGATTACATTGCAAGACCATCTTTCGCAGGGGCAGGCTGTGGCAGCGCTCGCATTGGCGGTCATGCAGACAGCGATCACCGCCTGGTTAATAATCCGCGTTCAGCGGAACCTGAATAGGTATTGGAATTCGGCCTCAACCAATGTGGGTCATGCCCGGGTGGGTGCAGGAGAGGTCGTCCTAGCTGTCCTGGGGTGCATATCCTGGGGCCTAATGCTTGGGGCAGTGGCCAGTGAGTCCTTCAGGGCACTGTGAACGCTGGACTCACTCCTGCGACACCTTGACCAGCAGCTTCCCGAAATTCTCGCCGCGCATCATGCCTATGAATGCGGCGGGGGCGTTCTCGATGCCATCCACGACGTCCTCTTTGTACTTGAGCTTGCCCTCGCGTATCCAGCCTGCGATGCGCCGGCGGCCCTCGTCATGCCGTGCGGTGAACTGGAACACCAGAAAGCCTTCCATACGGGCCTGATGTGTGGTCAGCAAGCGGACGTTGCGCGGACCCAATGCCGGTTCCGCCAGGTTGTACTGCGAGATCTGGCCACAGATAACCAGCCGGGAGAAGTCGGCCAGGTTCTCCATAACGGCATCTGTGATGTCGCCGCCCACGTTGTCAAAGTACACGTCGATGCCCAGAGGACAGGCCGAGGCCAGCGCGGCCCGTACGTCGTCCGTCTTGTAGTTGATGCCCACATCGAAGCCCAGTTCCTTGACTATGTAGTCTATCTTTTCCTGAGTGCCGGCAATGCCGATCACCCGACAGCCCATTATCCTGGCGATCTGCCCCACCACCTGCCCAACCGCGCCCGACGCCGCCGAAACCACCACTGTATCGCCGGGGTTGGGCCGCCCCACGTCCAGCAGACCGAAGTAGGCCGTCATGCCGGGCATGCCAAGGATACCGACCGCCGTGGACAGCGGGCCCAGCGCGGGGTCTACCGGCAGCAGGTTGCGCCCGTCCGATGTGGCGTACTCCTGCCAGCCCAACGGCCCCACCACAAGGTCGCCCACAGCAAACGCCGGCGTTCGCGCCTCCACCACGCGGCCAACGACGCCGCCAACGATGACGCCACCCAACTGCACCGGCGGGGCGTAGGACTGTACGTCCCGCATGCGGCCGCGCATGTACGGGTCCAGTGACAGCCATATTGCCTTAATCAGCACCTCGCCCTCTTTGGGTTGAGGTATGGGTTCCTCGACCAGTCCAAAGTTCGACAGTTCAGGATAGCCATCCGGACGAGATTTCAAAATTACTTTTCGATTGGATTCCTGGTTCATCTTTCTCCACCTTGTTTACAGATACTGAGCGTCTCGCTACCGATGAGCGCTGGTCGAATCTTATCCCCAGCAACCGCGCTTGTCTAACCT
>JACZVF010000125.1 GCA_022572805.1 Chloroflexota bacterium | reverse complement strand
CCAGGAACAGGCTGCCCTTGGCCACGAACATCGCCCTACGCATGTTGCCGGAGCCTATGCGGTTCACCGCGTGACCAAGAAAGGGCACCGCGGACGCGATGTGTCCCTGCGTGGAGGAGAACCCAGGCATTCCGTGCCTTGCCGAGAAGTCAGGTATGTCCGACCGCTCGATCTCGTGGTTCTGAACGGCCAGCCCTGCGATAACGCGGTAGTTGCGTTCGGTGACGTCGCCTACGCCCGCCGGCTCGGTAATCTCGGGGTTCTGCAGCTCGATGGCGAACTTGTCGATGTCCAGAAACCGAAGTCCCACCTTTGCCAGGGGGTCCGTCATCAGCGTGCGGGATATGGCCCGGAGCGAGGACCCGGCGCCGATGTTGTGTCCTCCGACAGCGTCCAGGCGAATCACGGGGCTTCCGCCATCGTCGGGCTCCACCATGACGGCGAAGGCAGCCAGGACGTCTTCTAATACAGGCTGGTCCGCATCCACGTGGCCCCGGTAGTTCATGCCCAGCTTGGCCAGCGAGCATCCCCCTACCACGGCCACCCTGTCGTAAAGACCAGAGCTGACCAGAGAACCCGCTATGACCAAAGCATGGGTGGGAGCGCAGCAGAAGGCCTTGATGTCGGAGCCGGTTGCGCCTGCCAGGCCGCACATCTCTCCCACAGCCTTGGCCATGTTGCCTCCGCCGCGCTGGAAGGAGTCGCCCACTGCCTCCTCGCCGGTGTTCAGAACGTACTGCACCTGCGCAGGGTCGAAGCCACCGTCGTGGAGCAGCGTGCGCAGCGCCATGGCCGCGGTGGCCTTACACGCCAGGTTCTCCAGCAGCACCTCCGAGCCGAGCTCGTCGCTCTCCTCTGCGCCGGTGACGCAGCCTACCAGTCGCCCTTCCTTTAGAGTCAGCGGCAGGGAGGCCCCACCGGCGACGCGCTCCTCGACAGCGGAATGGGAGTGGGATTCCGTCAGCTTCTCAAGGTCTTCGGGCCTTATCAGAGGACTGTCCTGCAAAGCACGGGTTGCTTCTCTGGCGAAGTCTTCGGTCAGCCAGACGATGTCGAAATCATCCGCCATTTTCAAAAGGGCGAGGAACTCCTCTTCGGGCATGATGTCGCCGAAAGGCTGTCGACGCTCCGCTGCGCCGTTTTGCAGAAACCACGGCCTGGACATATCCCGAAGGTCGTCGGGATATATGGAGCCGAGAAACGCGCGATTGGGCGGGTAGGCCACGGCGTCGGAAAAGCTTCTCAGGTGGCCCGCGATATCCTCGGCGGCTGCCGCGCTTCTTGCGATGTCCAGAGACGGCTTGTGGCCGTAGCGCACCAGGCCGGGCGTGTGCGCCAGAAAGTAGCGCACGCCGGTTATCACGGGCACCCTGCCTGGCGTTGTCATGCGCATGTTCTTGTGTTCGACTCCTGGTCTAACTTATGTCGGCCAATCGACTCTTCGAAGACTACTCCTGAGCGTCCGATTCAAGCGCGTCCAGGGCCTTCTGCACCAGACGGCGACGCAACTCCTTCTCCTCGTTCAGGGGCAGGTTGGGCGCGCCGACCACGCGAATAATCCCATTGCCAAGCACTACCCGGTTAGAGCCGACCATCTTCGCGATGGATAGCTCCGAGGTAATCTGCACAACCGGTATGCCGGCCTTCTCCAGCTCGCTGGGCGTCCTAAACACGCACGGGGATGAAGTAGGCGTTAAGCAACGTAATCGTCTCGTCGACCGACAGCGTCGTCTCGTCCATGCGCCGGCAAATGCCACACCAGAACGCCCCCAGAAAGAGCATGACCAGCTTGTCCTGCCGCCGGGCCTCCTCGAATGCGTCTGCCCCCCACTCGCGCCGGCTTATGAGATGCGCTCTATTAGGATTCGGCGAAAAACGAAACATGCTTTCGTTGTTGGCGTTTCCGACGATTTCGTTCGTTTGACGACCGGCTATCTACTGGGGACTGCCGGACCAAGTGGAAGGCAGTGTAGCACCTGCCCGATTTGCTCGTCAAACGCCACGCGCTGCTTTGTAGACGGGTGAACGCTGTCGGAACCCGACCCAAAAAGAGGCGGGGACGCATTTGAAAAAACGTCCCCGCCGATTTGCCAACTACGCCGTACCGAGCTTGCGCCGTGCTAGCGGAGGCTAGACCCCCAGGTCCATGCCCATATCCACTGCCTCGCCTCTGCGGTCAATGGACTCCTCTACCTTCGATCGGAACTCCGACCACATTTCCTCTTTTTCCTTGCCATTCGCGGCAGCGTTCGCAAAGAGCTTGTCACGGAATTCCAGCAGCACCCAGTCCTCAGCCCTGCCCTTGGGCATGTCGAAGAATGTGCGCTCGAAGGTCGGGAGCTGGCCTGGACCGAAGTAGCCTTTGTCCCCGAAGTCAAAGCCTTCTAAATTGTCGGTGTTCTTGCCCAGAATTTCGCCGTCGGTCTCTATGTAATGTTCCATTACCGGCTTCATGCCGTACTTCTGTATCGGGCAGACCTTCATGCATATTCCGCAGCCCGAGTACCTGGCCATTACGGGGCGGCAACGCTTGAATACCAGCTTGTTCTTTTCCACACCTCGATACCAGACCTTGTCCGGCATGAGGGCGCGGCCAGGGCATCGGTTAACGCAGACCTGGCACTCATTACAGAACTGGTGAATGCCGTAATCGATTGGATCATCGTGGGTGACCATCGCATCTGTATAGATGATCTGCAGTCGGGCGCGCGAACCAAAGTGGGGCGAGAGAAGCTGCCCGTTGGCGCCAAGCTGGCCAAGACCGGCCTGCACGAACAGCGGAATCATCGGTCCGTAGTGCCAGGTGGGCCCGGAGACCTGTATGCTGTATCCAAGGTCTCTGATAAAGTCGGTTAGCTCCTGGGACAACGGTCCCTGGTCTTCATAGGTACCGAAGTGCGTGTCCTCCGCTTCCAGGCTGGGGATGGTCTGGGTCTTAACGTAGTCCTGCTCCAAAGCCAGGCAGATGGCATGCGGCAGGTCGTTCCTCATCGGGCGCTTGCGGCTCTGGTAGACGTAGTGCGCATCGTTGCGAGTGAACCCAACCTCGCTGTAGCCCAGCTCCCGTGCCTTCAGGCGAATGGCCTCTGTTACATCAACGCCGCTCGGCGTGCCGGTGGGCTCCAGGTCGCCGCTATGCCTGACCCATTCTACGATCGGCTCCATGTTCCGCTCGTGCTGATCGAAGAACTCGGTGGCTTCGGGAGAGTGCAGTATGCGTTCCTCTCTGGACCACTCGGCCGAGGCGCTCTCGGACAGGGCCATATTTTCGATGGGATCCTCCCTGCTGAAAAACGATACGTCCCGATCCCTCTTGGGGATGCCAGGCTCGGTCATCAGGGCCTCTGGAACCGATATGGTTATGGCCTCGTCTCCGTGATTTCTACCGGGCCGCTCTATGAATAGACCTACCTTTTTCGCCATTTATATCCCTCTCAATTCAGCAAATTCGCCAGCGAGTACTGTAGTCATGTTTTGGGAAAGCCCATTGATTCCCCGCGCGTCCGAAGTGTTTCCACCACAAGACTCAGCTCACGAGGCCCAATATATCAAAGTTTGGGCGCAGGGTAAAGCGCCGCCCTGATCTTACCTGACCAACTCGGCCGCGAAGGCTGTCCAGGCACGGGCGAATCGCGGCGTGATTCGGCACAACTGGACGCCCGACCATACGCCTTGTTAAACCAGGGCCTTGCAGGTGACGGCAGGCCTAAGGCTATTTAGGGGCTGCCGTCGCGGGCTGCACGCCGGAATGCCGTAATAAACCGTCAGTGCGGTCAAATCCATCAGGCAAGGCGTGCCGACGCGCTGAGATGCGGCGGCATACGTGGCGTCGGATATCCTGTGGTCTCGAAACATCTCCCGGCCGCACACTTCCAAGCAGGCGTCGTCTTTAGACAGGGCATCCAGAGGCAATAGGCCGGCGATTACGTCCAGGGTCTCTAGCTTCACACCTGCCGCCAAGGCCATACTGGCGTGGCCTGCCCATCCGCAGCCGGCATCGTTCGTATGCAATTCGCAACATCAACAGCGCAGACGAGGCGAACTCAGGCTGTCATGCAACCAGTAAGCCCGGCTTGCGGCAGCCGAACTTTTTCGGCTAATAGCCCATCAGGGCGCTGGCCCTAGTGGAGCGGGTAATCATCGTCTCCATATGCTCGGAAATCACGTTTACGCAGGCTACTTTGCCCGCTTTGGTCGCTTCGTAGGCCCGCTGCAGGGCAGGCCGAAGCTCGTCCGGCGAGCTAACGCTCTCCGTGTGACCGCCGAACGCCTCCATAATCTTGTCGTAGCGAATGTCCGGCGTGTAGGTCGCCACTCTCTCGTCGTAGTTGTCGGGCAGGCCCATGCGGGACTCCAGGTTGCCGCCCACGATGCCCGAATTGTTATTGATGATGAACACCACGGGAATCTTGTGGCGCACCGCCGTCTCCATCTCCATGGCGTTAAACCCGAAGGCGCAGTCGCCGTTCAGGCTGACCACCGGCACATCAGGCCGCGCGAGCTTCGCGCCCACGGCGAAGGGCACTCCCACGCCCATGCAGCCGTTGGATGCGGAGTTCAGGCGGCTGGCCGGCGTGTAGCTTTGGAGCACCTGTCGTCCCGTACCCAAGGTAATCTGGCCGTCGACAGAGTAGATGGTGTCTCTGGGGAAGACATCACGAATCTCCTTCAGCAGCCTGAACGTTCGTATAGGCGACTCGTCGGCGTTCAATAGAGGTTCGATTGAGGCAGAGTTGGCCTCCGCCTTCTCCCGGATAGCTGTCAGCCACGGTCCCTCCTCGGCGCGGTCCGCCATGCCATCGGTCTTGCCCTCAAGCTCGGCCAATAACTGCCGCAGGACGGCTTTAGCGTCGCCCACGATGCCGACCTCAATTCCCCGGTTTATGCCAATCTCCTCAGGCTCGATGTCCACCTGAATAATCTTGGCGTCGGCCGCAAACCGTCGGCCGAAATCGAACATCCAGTTCATTCTGGCTCCGACCATTAGCACGACGTCCGCGCCTTGCATTAGAGTGCTGCGGGCGGCGGCGGCGTTCAGAGGGTGGTCGTCCGGGATGAAACCGCGTCCCATTGGCGACGGTATGAAGGGCATCCCCAGCGTCTCTATCAGCCGCTTTAGCTCTGCGGTAGGCTCCGACCAGCGAACGCCCTTGCCGACGATCATCGCCGGCCTATCCGCGTTAAGCAGCAGGTCCGCGGCGCGCCTCACCTGCTCCGCATTGCCCATGGGGGGCGCGTCTGCAAAGTAGTTCTCCGGCCAGTGGACTTCGTCCTCCTCGACCTGTTTCTGAAGAACGTCGGACGGCAGGTCCAGGTACACGGGACCGGGGCGGCCGCTTCGCGCCTTTCGGAAGGCCATTGACATGTAATCAGGGATGCGGGCGGCGCTGTCCACCTGCACGGACATCTTGGTGATGCCCCTGAACATGGGCACGTTGTCCGTCTCCTGGAACGTGCCGGTATAGCGGCCATGTTGAGGGCCGGAGCCACCGAGAATCACCATGGGAAAGCAGTTGTCGAAGGCCACGTGCGCGCCGGTCAAGCCGTTTGTCACTGCAGGTCCCGCAGCCAGCACGCAGACACCGACCTCGTTCTTGACGAATCCGTATGCAGCGGCGGAGAAGGCTGCCGCCTGCTCGTGCCGCACGCCAATTGGCCTGACGCCGAACTGGGCGGCGTACCCCATGATCTCCACTATCGGCCCTCCGGCGAGCCCGAACAGTGTGGTGATGCCCTCTTTCTGAATCGCCCTGGCTACCAGGGCGCTGCCCTCTACCGTGCCCATACTCTGGACCTCCTCTCACGCTGCAATTTCATATCGGCTTCGCAAGTTGTCTCATCCCGGCGGAGCGGCTAACGGGCCACGATCACCGCAGACACCGGCGGGACGGACACATGATACATCGTTGGCATATAAGCGGGCCATCGCCGACATGCCCGGGGGAATCACCTTGGCGATAACCATTTTCGGAATGGAACTTGTCTAAGCGGAAATCGGAAATAACGAGAGTCTCATCCGACGCGGGTCCGAGTCTCATGAGCAGAAACACCGCATGCTAAGGCCGCCGATGAACGCTCATTGACATGAGCCGGCGTCATGGAACAGGCACACATTGTCCGCGAAAGTCTATCGGTGTATGCTGTGGGCGATAAAGGGCACACGATTGTCGGGAAAGCATCGGAGGCAGGCGAGATATGAAAATTGGAATCAGCATGAACCCTATTGAAGAGATGGGAGACTTTGGCGTTGTCGCGCAGAAGATAGAGGAGTTGGGGTTCGATTCGGTCTGGCTGCCGGAGCATCCGGTGGTCCCCGTGAATCACAATACGAAATACCCGGGAACGCCGGACGGGTCGATACCGGTAAGAATGACTCTGGGGGTAAATCCGCTAATCGCGCTGGCCAGGGCATCGTCTACCACAAAGACCCTTGGGTTGGGCACCGCAGTTAATCTGGTGACAGAGCACAACCCGCTGGACCTGGCAAAGCAGATATCCACACTCGACTTTTACTCAGGGGGACGCTTCATGTTCGGAATCGGCACGGGCTGGTTCCGCGAAGAGTCCGACATCATGGGGGCCGACTTCGACCATCGCTGGACGCAGGCCCGTGAGCACGTGCTGGCGATGAAGGAGTTGTGGACGAAGGACGAAGCCGAGTTCCACGGCCGGTACGTGGACTTTCCGCCTGTTTACTGCAATCCCAAGCCTGCCCGGAAGCCTCATCCGCCGGTGTACCTGGGAGGCAATGCAAAGAATGTGCTGCGGCGCGTAGTGCGCTGGGGCGAAGGTTGGCTACCCAACAACGTTCAGCCCGACGACATCAAGGAGGCACGCGCCACCATTGCGGAGCTGTGCGACTCTGCGGAGCGCGACCCCGATACCATCGGCATCACGATACACAGCCAGCCACCCGACAGAGATCTGATTGGCAGGTTCGAGGAAGCCGGCGCGGAACGGGTGCTGATTCGAGTCGGCGCGGCGGACCACCAGGGTGCGTTAAACGAGCTGGAGGAGTTGGCCGGGCAGGTGTTGGCCTAGATAAAAGTTGAAAGACATTGGATTCAGAATCGCAGTGGCGACCCCGACCGGAGTCGGGTCCGTCAGCAGTTAAATTGGTGGTTAGCACAACATTGTTATTAGCCATTACTGGTTGCTCCAAGTGAAATAAAGGCAGAAACGCCGGCTTTGGTTTGAGGCCTACGACCTCCTTCGTGTCCATATCCACGTAGACCGCCTCCAGCATCAACCTCAGCATATCCCTTCGTTCTTCCTTGGTGGCTTGCTGCCAGGCCACGACCATTCCCTCAACGTGATCACCCAGATGTACCATCTCTTCCTGCTCGGGGACTGTGAGTGTGGCTAGCTTGGCTTGCGTAAGCTGGAGTTCTTGGCGATACTCAGCCTCGTCGATCTCCACCTCACGGTACTGCCGTTTCAGCCGACGCATTTTCTCATCAAGCCTGGCTTTTTCATTTTGTACCTCCTCGATTTCCCCTCTGGACGAAAGCATCGTCAACACTTGGTCCCGCCACGAATAGGGGAGTTTCAAGCTGGAGATAATTCCGGATACCTGAGCATCCACCGAATCTCCACGCACGTAGCGCATGCTATCTGAGCACGGGAGCCCCCTACGAATGCAGGTGTCCTGGTAGTAGTCGTTTCGGGAGATGTGATGTGCTGCAAGCTTCTCACCACACTGTACGCTCCGAATCAGGCCTGAAAGCAGGTATGTCCTGTGCCTAGGAGCGAAGGTCGATGGGCCACGGCGATGCTGTTTCCGTATGGCCTGTACTGAATCGAAAACCGCCTGACTGACGACGGCTGAATGCTGGCCGGGTAGCAGCTCGCCTTTGTACTTCACGTATCCGAGGTAAAAGGAATTGGTCAGCATGCTCCCCACGGTGTCCTTGCTCCAAACGGCCTGTTTCTGTTTTCTCTCTCTTCTATGAACTCGGGGGCGGAAATTAGTTTGGTTAAGCCATGTGGCAAGGGACTGGTCTGTGTGCCGGCCCGTTGCGTACTTGCCGTAAGCCTCGGCGACAATTTCCGCCTCGTCCACAACGACTGCTAGCAACC
>JACZVF010000124.1 GCA_022572805.1 Chloroflexota bacterium | reverse complement strand
TTGGGACCTCCCTTCCCAGGCTGTGTCCCAGACGGTGGTTGAAGTAGCCGCCGAATCCCAGGTTGGAGATGTAGTCCCGGGCGGCCCTGTCCAGCTCCCAGCCCTGTATCTCACGGCCCTGGCGGAAGGCCTCTTCCAGCAGGCGTACCGCAGTGTCGCGGCCGCCAATCACGGCGTCGAAGACCTGCTGATGCCTCTCCGGAACGCGGTCGCCGACGTAGGCCGTCCAGGTGATGTCCCCGAACATGGCGTCCTGGCCCGGCTGGCGCGCCCACAGGTCAATCAGCACCCAGTCACCGGGCTTTATCACCGAGCAGTTGTCCGCGGTGGGCTCGAAATGCGGGTCGGCGGCGTGGGCGTTGACGGCCACCACGGGGCCATCGGTGACCTCCAGGCCCTCCTCCACGAAGCGGCCGCGGATGAACTGAGCTATGTCGTGCTCGGTAGGCCCCGAAGCCAGCGTCTCGCCAATGCGTTGGAACGCCTCCATGACGATGACGCCTAGCCTGTCCGCCGCTACCTGGTGGGACCGAAGCTGCTCATCGTTCCAGCGCTGGGTGGCATACTGCAGCAGGTCGGCTGATGACACGACCTCCACACCCAGCCCGCGCACGAACTCCAGCGTGCCGGCGTCCACCTTGGACACTCTGGGCAGCAGCCCGTCAGGCGAATACTCCATTGCGATGCGCAGGTCCCCCGCCAGCATGTCGGTTAAATTTGCCGTCATGTCCTCCCGCCCTGCGAACAGCGTGGTGTCCAGCCCAAGGCGCCCGAACCGCCCCTGGTCGACGTACGCCACCAGAAGCCGTGGCGTTCCGCTCACGGGGATCCACAGCCAGCACGGGCGCGTGACGTTGGCAACAGGCCCGACGGTGTCCCAGAAGATCGGGTTCATGCCCCTGTAGTCGTACAGCAGCCAACCGGAGAGATCGTGGCCGGCCATGTATTCTTGGGCCTGGGCGATAACGGTCTGAACGGACATTCCCGGAAACCTCGTTACGGACTAATCAAAAAGGGCAGGCTTAGTAACTATCTCAAAAAGGCGGATGCCTTGTTCCCGCCCATCCACCCTGGGGACTCTTGTTCCTGGGGGCACATCCCCAGGCCCTCTGCCAGAGGGGAAAGCCCCTCTGGACTCCCCCATGACGATTTTAAGATAGGCTCTTAATGCCCGCCCTCAGATTACCATAGCGTGTTGCGCAGTACATTCCCGATCGACGACCGCTCTAAATCTACAGCATGGACCGGATAACACCGCCGTCCACCTGTATGGTTGAGCCCGTAATGTAGCTGGCGGCGTCGGACGCCAGAAAGACCACCAGGTTTGCCAGCTCCTCCGGGCGGCCAATGCGGCCAATGGGGATCATGTTGTTCAGGTCCGTCAGGGCCTGCTCGTGGGTGATGCCTGTGGAGCGAGCCCGGCCCTCCACCAACTCCATCATGCGCTCCGTCTCCAGGTAGCCGGGGGCAACGTTGTTCACCAGTATGCCGTCCTTTGCTACCTCGTCGGCCAGCGTCTTGGCGAAGCCCAGCGCTCCCAGGCGCGTGGCTGCGGAGAGCATCAGGTTCTCGATTGGCTGCTTGACGGAGCTTGCGAAGATGTTGATGATGCGGCCGCCACCTGACCGTCGCATGTGAGGAAGGGCCTCACGGCTCATGCGGGCGAAGAACAGGAGGGAAAGCTGAATGGCCTGCTCCCACTGCTCCTCGGTCGCGTCCTGGGCAGAGGCGGCAGGCGGTCCGCCGGAGTTGTTGACCAGAATGTCCAGACCACCAAAGTGGTCCACGGTCTGGGCTACCAGGGACTTTATGTCGTCATAGCTGGACAGGTCTCCTGCTATCGGCAGCACCTCGCTGCCCGTCTCCTGGCTGATCTCGCGTGCGGCCTGCTGCAGCGCCTCCGGGTTGCGGCTGCATATGGCCACGCGCGTGCCCTCGTTGGCAAGCCCTACCGCGCACGCCCGGCCCAGGCCTCTGCTGCCGCCGCCCACAATCGCAACTTTTCCTCGCAGTCCTAGTTCCATATCTTCCGACCTCCATAGCCGCAGTTGCAAGCTCCCAGTCGAGACTAATCTTACAGGCCCGATTTACCCATATACAAGGTATGAATACCACGTTAATTACCGGCCAAAATAACCAGAATTACGCTTCAGTTGTAATTGGATTCGGGCATTTGGTAATATTGCCGTAATTTTCAGCTTACCCATTTGGCCCAGGTATCTTCTGCCCGTCGTTTACCAGTAGTTTAGAGTTAGGGATTCCGTATCCCGGGTAATCGCCCCATCTTAACCCCCACATTGATGAGCCATGAGGAAGGAGATCGACGATGCCCCTGCAAAATGTAGTTCTCAAATCGGTCAATAGGGACGATGTATCCCGCATAAGACATTGGCTGGCGGACGATGAGATATCGGAGAGCTGGTTCGGGCGTTACGCCTACGGGGACCCGGCCCACCTTGGATACCATCCGGACCGGATGGAGAAGGCTTCCGAAGCCGACTGGCAAAGGGTATTCGATAATCCAGAACACCGCATCATGTCCGTCTACACCACGGATGACGAGCACATCGGCGAGATACACATCGCTATCGAAGAGTCGCTGGCCGATGGTCAGCTCTCAATTCTCGTCGGTCGAAAGGACCTTTGGCATCACGGCTACGGGACGGCCGCCGCGAAGGCGTCCCTGGAGCTGGCGTTCAACGAGTACGGCCTGTACAGGGTCTGGGTCGACATACCCGAATACAACGAGGCCGCCCGCCACATGTTCTCGCATCTGGGATTCGTGCATGAGGGCACGCTGCGCAAGAGCCGGCCGCACGAGGGCGCCCGCTTCGACTCGGTGGTAATGGGCATACTGGGCGCCGAATACTCCAATCGGGCCGAGGGCCTGGACACCGAGGTTCATACAGTATAATTTGTAAACGCCTCCAGGTGATCTGTTTCATCAGGTGGGCAACCGTACATAGGTATAATTAGGGGCGCACCCTGCTTGGGCCGCCCCTACTTCTTGCCCACTTCACTGGAGGTCCGAATGCTCTACGACGCGGAGTCCGGCGACTTTACGCTAGTCGCAGGCGGCGATACCATGATTACCCGTCGATTGCGAGTCTTCAAAGAGGACTCATTCCTGGGCTTGAAACGCCTTTTCCAGGATGCCGACGTGCGCTTTACCAACCTGGAAATGCTAATGCACGAGTTCGAGCATTCGCCTGGGGCCGCCGGCGGGACATTTACAGGCTCCGACCCCAAGAACCTTAAGGAGCTGGAGTGGCTCGGCATCAACCTGGTATCCTGCGCCAACAACCACAGCTACGACTACGGCGAGGCCGGCGTCCTCACCAACCTGGCGCACCTGCGCGACTCCGATCTCGTGTACGCCGGCACAGGGCGCAACCTCAGCGAGGCCCGCGCACCCGGATACCTGGACACGCCGCAGGGACGTGTCGCGCTCATTTCGGCCTCTTCGACGTTCTCGGAGTCGGGGCGTGCCCTGGACCAGCGGCCCGACATCAAGGGCCGCCCGGGGCTCAATGCGCTACGGTTCAGCGAGACTCACACCGTGGACCGCACCGCATTTGACGAGTTGCGCCGCATATCGTCCGGACTGGGTCTCGAGGCGCTGAAGGACGCCCAGCGCCGGTTCAAGCCGAAAGGAATGGTCCCCGAAGACACTGATACCGAGTTCCGGTTCATGGGCAAGAAGTTTCTGCTGGGCGAGGAGTTCGGCGTCACCACGCGGTTGAACGCCCGTGACCTGGAGGGTAATCTAAGGTGGATTAAGGACGCCCGCCGCATGTCGGACTGGGTCTTGGTGTCCGTGCACTGCCACGAAAGCGGGGGCCACAGGGACGAGCCTCCGGGGTTTCTGGAGGACTTCGCCAGGCGGTGCATAGACGAGGGCGCAGACGTGTTCATAGGACACGGGCCGCACGTCACCCGCGGCATCGAGATCTACAAAGGCAAGCCTATCTTCTACAGCCTGGGCAATTTCATCTTTCAGAATGACACTGTGCGGTGGCAACCATCGTTCAACTATGATCTCTTGAAGCTGGACGCCGGGGCCACGCCGGCGGACTTCTACGACGCACGCAGCGAGATGGACTCGCGGGGATTCCCAGGGGATTCCATCTACTGGGAGAGCGTGGTTATCAGGTGCGAGTTCCGCAAGAGGAACGTGCACCGCATATCATTGCATCCTATCGACCTTGGCCACGGCAGACCTCGTGGTCAGCGGGGCCGGCCGATGCTGGCGGGCCCCGACACCGCCAAGAAGGTCCTGACGCGAATGCAGCGGCTGTCGAGGCCCTTCGGCACTGCCATTAAGGTGGAAAAGGGCGTGGGTTTAGTACAGTTGTAGGTTCGGGGCATCCGTGGACGTAGCGTTCGCACCGCCGTGCATGCCAGCCCATCGGAGTGTTTATCATCCGCCCTCGGGCTGCCGGACATCCAAAACCATCAGAAGGGCAGCTGCTGGCCGATGCCGCGCTCTTTGGCGGTCTTGTAGACGCGCATGCCGGTCGTCAGGTCCTCCAGCGCCAGGCCTTGCGACTCGAAAAGTGTGATGTCTTCTGCGGAGTTGCGCCCCTTTGCCCTGCCACCTACTACGTCACACAGGTTGATGACCTGCTGCCAGCGAATGATGCCTCGCTCAACCGGGTAGAGCAGGTCGCCACACTCCAGCTTGGCCTGCTCGATGTCGTCGGTGACAACTACATCTGAGCGGCGCACGGCCTCGCCGTCCAGCTCCACGCGCATCCAGTGGTTGGCCCCAGCCGCGTTGATGTGGGTGCCGGGCGAAAGCCATTCGCCGTTAAGCACGGCACGCGACGCGCTGGTCATGGTGATGACGATGTCGGCATCCTTCACACACACCTCGCCCGACTCCACGGCGGATACGTCGATTCCCAACGACGCGCTCATGTCGGCCGCAAACTTCTCTCGATTTTCCGGCTTGCGGCTGAATACGCGGGCAGAGGTGATATTGCGGACCTTGCACACCGCTTCAAGCTGCGTTCTCGCCTGGTATCCTGAGCCGATGACGCCGACGCTGGACGCGTCCTCCCTGGCCATGTACCTGGTGGCAACGCCGCTGGCCGCACCGGTGCGGACCTGCCCCAACTGCGACGCCTCCACGATGGCCAGAAGCTCGCCCGTCTCGGTGCTGGAAAGCTGCAGGTAAAACCTGACCGGGTACCCACGCGCCACGCCATAGGACTTGAAGCCCATGACGCCCGCGCCCGGGGCAGCCCCGGCCATGAAGTTGAGCTGCCCATTGGGCATGCGTATCCGCGAGCGCGGGCTGTTGGTGGCAGCGCCCTCCGCCAGGAGCCGGAAGCTCTCCTCCACTGTCTCCAGGGCCATGTCCATGGTCAGGATTTCGCCGACGTCTTTTTCCGTGAGATATATGGCCAAGCTAAACTCCCTAGTTTTAGTGAGACACGTGGTAGGTATGGAATGGAGCTAAGAATCCTCTTTTAGCATGTAGAAGTGATTGAGCGGGCCGTGCCCGTGACCTACCTTGGCGGCATTGCGTATGGCGTGGGTGACGTAACGCTTGGCCGCCGGAACGGCTTCCCGCAGCGATAAGCCTTTAGCCAGATTCGCGGCGATGGCCGAGGCGAAGGTGCAGCCGGTGCCGTGTGTGCTGGTGCTGTTGACGCGCTGGGTCGTGAAAGCGCGAAACTCGTTGCCGTCGTACAGGATATCTGTGGGAGGGCCTTCCAGGTGGCCGCCCTTCACGATGGCGGCTTTGGCACCCATGATGACCAGCTCCTTGGCGGCCCACTTTGCGTCGTCCAGATTCTCCACGGGGCGGTTGACTAGAACGGCTGCCTCGGGCGCGTTGGGGGTGATGACAAAAGCGAGACGCAGCAGCACCCGGCGCATGGTGTCCACGGCCTCCTCTTGCAGCAGCCTGTCGCCGCCTTTTGCCACCATGACGGGGTCCACTACAAGCATGGTGAGGTTGTGCTCTTTGACCTTTTCGGCCACAACGCGAATGATGTCGGAACTGGAAAGCATACCTGTCTTCACAACGTCGGCGCCGATGTCGGTTACGATTGCGTCAATCTGGCTGGCGATGAGGGTTGTGGGCAGCTCGAAAACGTCGATTACGCCCTTGGTGTTCTGCGCGGTGATGGCGGTGATAGCGGATGTCCCGTAAACACCGTGGGCGGCAAAGGTCTTGAGGTCGGCCTGAATACCGGCCCCTGCTCCCGAGTCGGAGCCCGCAATGGTCATCGCCGTGGGTACATTGGTCATTATTTTACATCCGGGGTCTGTTTCCTAGGTCACCCTTGTCTCAGGACAGGATACCACTCAACGCCGCCGCCGGGCCTGACGGTTATACAGGGCGTGCCGACTAATCCGAAGGCCTGTCCTCTTTCTCTTGCTTGCGTATCTTCTCGGCCCGCTTCCGGATGATGGTCTGCAGGTTGCGCACGCCGACGCCGGAGATGGCCATCTTGCGCCGCTTTCTGCGTTTGGACTCCCGCCTCTCGCCCCTGGTCGCGCGGTAGTTGTTCATGCTTTTCGCCTGATCCTTTGGCGCCTAATCGTCCGGCCACGCTTCCCCGTGGTACGCCGACTCCCAGAACTGGTACTCGTAGCGCAGCGTCGTGTGAAATATCCTGTCTATATCCGGCAGCCTGTCGCCCAAGTTCAGGGAGTCCAGGTAGCCTTCCATCCAGTTTACCAGTCCACCCAAAACATCGGGGCTGTGCAGGTCTATCCACTCTCGGTACACGGGACTTGTCGGCCTCTTGCCCGCCTGCAAGAAGCGAGTGCCCCAGTCCAGGTAGGTGCCCTCGGTGACGTAGAGGGCGGTAATGATGTCCTCGAACGGACCATCCACGGCGGTGCGCACCAGGAAGTCGCCGAAAGCCTGCGTCGTGGGCGATGCGCCGGCGGACGAGTATTGCTCCTCCGAAGCGCCCAGCTCCTTGAAGAACCTGACGAACAGATCGTTCTCTGGATTCAGGATGCCCGTGAGGAACTGGTTGAGCACGTTGGCCGCCTCGAAGTCCGGCGCCTTTGCCATGGCTGTGGCGGTGGCCTTCACCAGGTCGTTCACGAAAACGTAGTCCTGGAGAAAATACCTGGTGGACCGTTCGATAGACAGCGTTCCGTCGCCCAATTCCATGATGAAAGGGTGAGTCACCATCCTCTCCCAGAGGTCCTTGTATTTGGATTTAAGGTCCTGTGTCAGCGCCATGTCTTCTCCGAATTGGGCCGTGAGCTCTGATTATGAGGTCGTATTCGAGCCTGTGGTTCGACAGGTCCCGACTCTGTCGAGGCCCCCCGATGATATCGGCACTCACCGGGAATGGTTCGACAGGCTCACCACGAACGTAAAGTTGAAAGTACCGTTCGTCCTGTCCGACTCGGGTATAGGAATATCTTCGGACTCCGCCGCGGCGGAGAGCTTGCCGAAGGGCGGTGCACGCGAAAGGCCCTACTCCTCGAACTTGCTGGTGAAAGCCTTGGACGCATCCAGCTTCTCCGCCAGCAGGCCGTTTTCGTGCATCCAAGTGGCGAAGCCCTCCCACCTTGACAGCTCCTGCTCGCCGAAGTCGGCCGAGGAGGTCTTCCACAGCGCCTGCAGCAGGTCGGCCCCGGGCCGCTCGATGTCTTCGTCGACCTCGCCCTGGGTGCCGCGCAGGAGAATATCCACGCCTGCCTGCGGGTCGGCAACGGCATCCGCGTAGCCACGCCGCACCGCCCTGAGGAAGCGCTCCACCAGCTCCGGGTCATTGGCCAGCTTCTCCTCACTGGCCACTATCACCAGTTCGTAGTAGTCCGGCACGCCCCACTCCTCCATCCTGAGAACGGTTACGGGGTAGCCCTCGTTCTCCAGCAGGATGCTCTCGTGGGTCCAGTAGGCCCCCACCACGGCATCCACCCTGCCGCTGATGAGCGCCGGCGCCAGATCGAACCCTACGTTGACCAGCTCCACGTCGTCCAGCCCGGCAAGGCCATCGAACCTGAGCATCGTTTCCAGCAGCGGCTCGTTGGTGGGTATGCCGGGATAGCCGACCTTCTTGCCCTTGAGGTGGGCCGGGCGCGTTATGCCGGACGATTTCAAGG
>JACZVF010000123.1 GCA_022572805.1 Chloroflexota bacterium | reverse complement strand
GTGGCTGAATGACACTATGAGGCTAAATAGAGCATTTTGGATGGCAATTGACAACATCAGGGAGTGGTCATAGACTTGCGCAATCCCAGTGTAGTGCGTTTATGAAAGCGCTGGATTCCATCTGGGAAATATCGGTTTATGCGTTGAGAGTCTAAATTGGAAATTCTATCGTTAAGGCGAATGAAATGTTCCCGTCGCTCTGCGTATTCATTCGCATCTGATCTGGTCATAGACGGAGACGAGCTACCTAAGTCAGAACGAGACAATCGAGCACGTTGTTCGTCCGGAGACATTACCTGATTCGTCTTACCGACCCGAATGTAGGGCAATGTGAAGGCATAGAAGACCTGGTTTTCTTCGGCTTGTTGCGCAACTGCCACTACGATGACTCGCCCCTCAATATTCAATTGATAAAGAGCAGGACTCAATGGCGGATTGGTACTACGCCTCACATTGTTGGCAAAGTTTTCCAGGGTGTTATTTCCCAGAGTAACACCGACAATCTGCAGATCATCGCCTACTCCAATAAAGACTGTCCCTCCGTCAGCGTGTGCGAAGGCGCAAAGGGATTTTATTATTTCATTTTCCTCAGCAAATGAGCGCTTGAATTCTGTGGTTTGGCCCTCGCCTCCACTAATTATCCGCTGTGCTTCTTCTGTGTTCATCGAGAATTCGCCTGATTTACATATCGGTGGCTGCCCGGCCAGGATTCGAACCTGGGTCAAAGGATTCAAAGTCCTTTGTGCTACCACTACACTACCGGGCAGTGAGAATTGGCGGGATGAGTTACGTCTATTGGCGCAGTCGCCGCAGGTCCTCTTTGCCGGCCTCGACCCGCTTCAACACCTGGGGAATGTTTACCCCCCAGCCGATGCCGAAGGGGCGGGGGGTGAAGACTCTGGGGTCCTCCGGGTTCCAAAAACTCTGCTTGAACCGCTCCCACGTGGGCATGCGGAAGTCGAACGGCACGCCGAGAAAGGTGCCGTGCGACTGCTTCGTCCTGTAAGCGTAGACAACGGTCGTCGCTGCGAACAAGGCAGTGATGATTTTCCAGCTTGCTGATCTTTTCATGAGTGAGCTGCCCCTTCTTCCCCGTAACGCGCATGGCGACGTGCGCCCCGACATCTAATATACCGCAACCGCCGTACTCAAACCAGTACGCCGCGCACCGTTGCTTCGTACCTCTTGTTTCTCACGTCATGGGGGCCAATGGTGCATTAAAGCGGCGTCGATTATACTGTATGAATTCACGAAGACCCCCTCTTGGGACGACGTGCCTTCTTAGAGAACGCCCGCCTCCCACATATGAGGGCGTCTGAACAGCGAGGTTTTACGTGACGGACGCTACAGCCGTCGGGCAGATACAGGAGGTGGCGGCAAGGATACGCGAGGGCGTCCAGCGCGTCATCGTGGGCAAAGGGGAAGTCATCAACCTGGCGATTGTGGCGCTGCTGTGTCGGGGCCACATTCTGGTGGAGGACGTCCCAGGCATTGGCAAGACCACCATGGCCAAGGCCATCGCCCAGTCGCTGGGCTGCACCTTCAAGCGCATCCAGTTCACCCCGGACCTGATGCCGACGGACGTACTGGGCGTCAACTTTTTCAACCAGAAGACCAGTGACTTCGAGTTCCGCGAAGGGCCCATATTCAGTCAGGTGCTGCTGGCGGACGAGATCAACCGGGCGACCCCTCGGACCCAATCTGCCCTGCTGGAGGCAATGCAGGAGCGGCAGGCCACCGTGGACGGTGTGACGCGGCCTCTGCCTGACCCCTTTCTCGTGATGGCGACGCAGAACCCCATCGAGATGGAGGGCACTTTCCCGCTGCCCGAGGCACAGCTTGACCGCTTCATGGTGCGCATCAAGCTAGGCTATCCAACGCCGGAGGAGGAGTCGGACATACTGCTAAGGTTCGAGCGGGACTCGGTGGTAGAGGCTGTGGAGGCGGTAACCGAGGGCGGCGAGTTGGGCCGAATGCAGCGGCAGGTGACCGAGGTCCGTGTGGACGATTCCGTGCGCCAGTACATCGTGGCCATCACGCAGGCCTCGCGGGAGAATCAGGCGCTGATGCTGGGGGCGAGTCCCCGGGCGGCGCTGGCGCTGTACAAGACGGCGCAGGGCACCGCCGCAATCGATGGGCGCGACTTCGTTACGCCGGATGACGTGAAGTCCATGGTGCCTCATGTGCTGCCTCACAGGCTGATGCTCGCCTCCAACGCCAGGCTGCGGGGACGCAGCACCGAGAACGTGGTCCGCGAGATAATGGCGTCCGTGCCTGTCCCTATCGAAAGATAGTCCCTTATGCTTAATCAGCTATGGCACGATCTTTGGATAATTGTCTTTGTAATTCTAATCGTCATCGGCGTTTTTTCCGGACAGGGCCTCGTCATAGGCTTCGGCGCCATGGGTCTGCTGGTGGCCGGAATCTCCTGGATGTGGAACAAGCTGTCTCTGCAAGATGTCACCTACGAGCGGGAGCTTTCGCAGCAGCGGGTGTTCATCGGCGAAGAGGTCACCATGAACGTGGTGCTGACTAACAGAAAGCCGATTCCACTAGGCAGGCTACGGGCCGAGGACGAGATGCCCAAGTCTGTGAACATCGCCAATGCCCATGTCGTGAGCAGCTACAACCCGGAGTCCCAGACCTTATGCCACTCCACATCTATGGGATGGTACGACCGCATCCGTTGGCAGTACCAGTTCACCTGCTCGAAGCGGGGCTTCTTTCGGCTGGGGCCAGTGCACCTGGAGAGCGGAGACCTCTTCGGCCTGTTCAGCAGCCACGCGAACATTCGGGGAGACGACTACGTTCTGGTCTATCCGAGGGTGGTGTCGCTGCCCGAGCTCGGCCTGCCGTACGGCCGGCCTCTGGGCGATAGCAAGGATGGCATGCGCATCTACGAGGATGCGTCTCGACCCATGGGCCTGCGCGATTACCAGTTAGGCGACCCGCTCAAGACCGTGGACTGGAAGGCCACGGCGCGTATGCAGCAGCTACAGGTCAGGACTTTTGAGCCCAGTTCCTCTATGACGCTGATCCTGGTCGTTGCCGTGGACACGACGGCGCATTATTGGGAAGGCTACTCGCCGGTGTACCTGGAGCGCGTGATTACCGCAGCGGCATCGATGGCAACCTATGCTTACGAGCAGCAGTACAGCGTGGGCCTTTTTTCCAACGGCACGCCGGTGCTGGCGGACAGGCCCATGCGCATACCACCCAGCCGGTCGCCGGAGCAGCTCTCCATTATTCTGGAGGCGTTGGCGACGGTTCGTCCAATCGCGATGGGTCCAATGGACGCGCAGTTGGGTGACAACTGGCAGCAGTTCGCGATGGGCGCGACGATAGTGGTGGTCAGTGGCTACATCAGCGAGGAGATGACCAATGTTCTGCGCCGGGCCAGAGCGAGCGGATATCGCATAGTGGTGCTATTCGTCGGCGATGAGGAATGCCCGCAGTTGGCAGCCGGCATAGTTGTGCACCAGCTAAACGAGCATTTTGCAATGATGGAGCTAGAGAATGAGTTCGCTCCAGGATAGGCTAGTGCTTGTCGCGCTGCTTCTGGAAGAGACGTCGTGGCTATTCGCCGCGTTCGGTGTGCTTGGCGTCACACTCGGCGCTGGTGGCAGCCCAATCGGCTGGGTTGCTATTCTGGCTGTATCCACCGCTTCTCTGCTGGTGGTCCGATTCCTGCAATTTCTGCTGTTGCCTTCCGTTGTCGCCTCCGTCATGCAGATGCTCGCGGGTATAGTCGTCGTGTATGTAGTGGTCGGCACCCAGATAGGCGCAACGTTCCAGGGCGTGGACATGGGGTGGCTACCCGCGATGCTGTCCGGTGAAGAGACGCCGAACTACGTTTTTCGAGGCGCCGTCGGGGGTTTCGTCGGCGCACTTCTTTGGTGGCGCGGTGGTCACCTGGCCGCCATGGAGTTTCCGGAGGAAAGCCTGTCCGGCAGCTTCAAGTTAGGCATCCTGGTCCTTGCCTTTGCCACGGTGACGGACATCGCGCAATCCACCGACCTGCACATCTTCCCGGTGATGTTCGTCTTTTTCGCCGCCAGCATTGCCGGCATGAGCATCGCGCACCTGGCCCCGGCGTCACAGCAAGCGACCGGGGACCGGGCTTGGACCCGCGTCATCGGAGTCGTGGTCGGAGCAGTAGTGGTCCTGGGCCTGCTATTCAGCCTGTTGCAGCGCGATGTGCTATCCGCCATTGCCGCCCCGATGCTGTTCGTGCTGAACGGTATTGCGGTGGTGGTCTTCATCGTGATTATCATGCCAATAGCCTACGTCGTCGACTTTCTCACCGGACTGCTGTTCAACCTTGTGCAGAACTTCGCCAGCCCCCAACAGGAGGCGCAGCAGCTTATCAATCCGCTAGGGATTGCCGAGGACCTGCAGGCGCTGCGGGACCGCTCCGGTGACGCGCCCATCGCTGAATTGTTTCTGCAGATCGTCCAGTGGTCCATCGTCGCGGCCATAATTGTTGCCGTGCTGCTGGTGCTGGCAAAAGCCTTCCGCAGGCGTTTCGATTCCGGCGGGCGTGCCGACGATGGAACGCGGGACTCGGTGAAGGAGCAGGCAGACCCAGCCTACGACCTGGCAAAGCTACTGATTGGGCTTCTGCCGAAACGCCTTCGCAAGTCCACCGAAAAAACGGCGCGGTTCCGGGTGCCCGGTGGTGATCCAAACGTAGTGGACGTATTTCGGATCTACTTCGGCTTGCTGGTAAAGGCTGAGGAGCTGGGTGTATCCCGTCCTCCCAGCGCCACACCCAATGAATACAGCGAAAAGCTGGAGAGCGTGCTGCCCCAGAATCTGGTGCGAAGGGCCACAGCGGCCTTCGTGCGCGCCTGCTACGGCCACCACCCGGCATCGCCCGAGGATATCAACGAGATGCGGGCGGAGCTGGAAAACACTTCCAAGTAAGGGTTGCCGATACTCTAAACCGCCTTGCCCGCTGCGATGCCCAGGAACGCCGCCGCCAGGCCAATTGCGAGGCTACCCGCCACATTTACGACGGCGCGGGTCCATTCGCCATCGCCGGCAAGCTGTAGGCTGGCGACGGTGAGCGTCGAGAAGGTGGTGTAAGAGCCCAAAAAGCCCACCGCAACCAACACTCGCAGCTCGGGCGACCAGCCAAAGCGCTCGTCGGAAAGCGTCAGGAAGAGGCCCAGCGCGAATGAGCCCGTGATGTTCACGGCAAAGGTGCCCAGCACTGTGGGGCCAATGAATCCGATCATCAACCTTTCGATGCCAAAGCGGGATACGGCGCCCAACGCTCCGCCCAGGGCCACCAGCAGCCACGGCGTCAGCCCGACAGCCAAGGCGCTCACTCTAGCCGCGTGGGAGGCCGAGGCCCCGGGATGCGATGATGTTGCGCTGAATCTCCGAGGTGCCGGCCCGCAGCGTGAGCGAGTAAGAGTTCATCCACTGGGCGGCGATGCGGCCCTGCAGGTACGCCCACTTGGAGCCCTTCTCCAGGGCGCCGTACATGCCCAGCATCTGCATTCCCAACTGGCTTATCCTCTGGTTAATCTCGCTGCCCACAAGCTTGGAGACCGACGCCTCCTTGTTGGGGACCAGGCCCTGGCTCTGCATCCACGCCACCTGGTACGCCACCAGCTTGCCGGCCTCGTTGCCCGTCCACAGGTCTGCGACGCGCCTGCGGAACCTGGCGTCTTCGTTCATTGATTTGCCGTTGAGCTTGATCTCGCGGGACAGGCTGATAAGCTCCTCCAGGTCTCGGCGGTTGCCTGCGTACCGACCGACGCCGGAGCGCTCGAAGTCCAGCGTGGTTGCGGCGACGTACCATCCTCGGTTCATTTCGCCGACCATGTTCTGCTTGGGCACTCGCACGTCCTCGAAGAGCACCTCGTTGAAGTAGTGGACGTTGTGCATGTTGATGATGGGGCGCACCTCGATGCCCGGCGTGGCCATGTCCACGATGAACATGCTGATGCCGCGATGCTTGGGCGCGTCAGGCTCGGTGCGGGCCATCATGTAGCAGCGGTTGGCCCTGTGCGCGCCGCTGGTCCAGACCTTGGAGCCGTTCAGCACGAAGTCGTCGCCGTCTTCCACGGCCCGCAGCTGCAGCGACGCCAGGTCGGAGCCGGACTCGGGCTCGCTGAAACCCTGGCAGTACACCGCCGAGCCGTCGGCGATCTCCGACAGGTACCTGTCCTTCTGCTCGTCCGTGCCGTACATCATGAGGGACGGTCCGACCATATGGGTGCCCATGCTGGTGTCCCTCATCGGCGCGCGGAAGTAGGCCGTCTCCTCGTTGTAAATCATCTGCTCGATGTGCGGACGGCCCTGGCCGCCGTACTCCTCGGGCCACGCCAGTGTGAGCCAGCCCTTGTCCACCAGCTTGCCGGTGAGCCCTCGAATCAGCGCCCAGTTCTCGTCGGTGAAGTAGTCGTCGGGCGCGACGCCCTGCCAGTCCCAGCCGAGGTTATCGGTCAGGAAAGTCCTGACCTCGGCTCGGAAGTTTTCTTGTTCTTCTGTAAATCTGAAGTCCATTTGTTCTCGCCAACGCTGCCGGGGCTGTGGACAACTATTCTCCTATGATTTCGTTGAGACCTTGAATCAAATGCTCCAAATCCTCAATCGGCAGGCGGCCGATTTGAGTGCCTAATCGCAGTGTTGAAAGTGTCCGTACCTGGCTTATCTTTACCCAGGAACGGCGGGGCATTAAATCGCTTCCAATATCGAATGTTAAAGGAAAACCGGCCCGTTGTGGTTGACTGGTAATCGCCATGGCAATTACGGTGCCCGATCGCTCGTTGAAGACGTCGTGGCTGATTATCACAATAGGACGAGTTCCGGCCTGTTCATTGCCTCGCACGGGGTTGAGGTCGGCCCAGTATATGTCACCCCTTAATATTCGGGCCATTCAGAGAGGTCCTCCGATAAACCCTCGTCCGCCAATCGCTGCTCGGCAGCCGGCACGAGCTTGGCGCTCTCCTGTGCCAGCCGTACTCGGTCTAGCCTATTCAACTTTTCCTCGACAGCTATTTGGATTGCCCTGCTGCGACTGGGAAAGATACGCTGCTCCACCATTTCGTCAAGCCGTTTTACTAAAGCCTCGTCCATCGTGATGGCTACTTTAGATGTTCCCATGACTGCCTCCGGTATGATTAATTATCCTACCATAGGCTGCATCAGCGGTTTCCGGAGCCCAGCCTCCCATGTCATAGCGATTCTCCGATGATTGCTCATTTCGAATGATGCCATTGCCCACTCTCCAGGTAACGCTGCGCCGCAATCGCCGCCGTTTCTGGAAGTCGACCGATCCTGAGGACAAGCATGCGGCCTATTTGACGCTGTACCAGTGCCTGCACGCAGCGCATAAACTCATGGCGCCGTTTCTGCCGTTCCTGTCCGAGAACGTGTACCAGAACCTGGTGCGAAGCATCGATCCGCACGCCCCGGAGAGCGTGCACATGACGACCTGGCCCGAGGCCGATCCGTCGTGGCAAAACGATGCGCTGCTGGAAGACATCGAGGTCGTACAGAAAGTCGTTGGTCTCGCTCGAAAAGCCCGCGAGCAATCGGGCATACGAACTCGCCAGCCACTGGCACTGCTTCGCGTTAGGGCTCCTGATGATGCGGCAGCACGTGCGCTGGATGCGCACCAGAATCAGATTCTCGAAGAGCTCAACGTCAAAGGGATCGAATTCATAGCGCGAGACGCCGCGCACGTGACGTACCTGATTAAGCCGAATCTGCCTGTTTTGGGGAAAAAAGAAGGCAAGAGAATTCCGGAGATTCGCAAAGCGCTGCAGGAATTTGACGGCGCTAAAATCGCGGGAAACGTGGCGCGCGGAAAATCCACTGTCATTTCGATGCCGAGCGGAACATTGGAGCTCGAGCCCGGTGACGTGCTCGTGGAAACCTCGTCGGCCGAGGGCTACGCTTGCGCCGAGGACGGCGGCTTCCTGGTGGAACTCGACACCCATTTGACCGATGAGCTGGTCAACGAAGGCCTGGCACGGGAGGTCGTGCGTTCGATCCAGGATGCGCGCAAGCAGGCGGGACTGGAGGTATCGGATCGCATCGTGCTGGGCATCACGGGCTGAACGGGCATCGAAGCAGCACTGGCCGCG